>NZ_JBHWJJ010000091.1:0-33861 GCF_042732005.1 Streptomyces sp. NPDC059851
TCGTCCACCACCCACACCTGCGGCCGTACCGCCCGCACGGCCCGCCATGCCAACCGGGCCCGCACCTTCTCAACCGGCCAGGTCGAGGACGTCATAAACTGCTGCAACTGCTGGTGATCGACACCCAGCCGCTCCGCCATCGGCTGCATCGACTTCCGCCGACCGTCCAGCAGCAGCCCCCGCAGATACAGCGAGCCCTTCGCCCGCTGATCCCGCCGCACCAACGGCGCGAACACCTCCCCGGCGAACTCCTCCAACCGGCCCCGACACGCAGCAAGCTCACCCGCCCTCATACAAGCAGCGAACTACCGAACACCAACCGTGACAAGACCAGCTAACAAAGCACTACTAAGGGCTTGCAGATCATTAACACGTCGTCTTGATCTTGCTGCTGGCCACGCTGCTCTGAGTAAGAACCCGAGCGTGGAGGACCCTGAGGGCGGCTGGCGGAGTAGTGGCAGGCGGGATGTCGATGCCGTGCGCCTTGAGCAGTCTCCTGATCTTCAGGAGGGTGCGGTGCATGGCGGTGCGGCTGCTGGCGAACAGCACGGCGAGGGGTTCCGCGGCCAGATTGACGCGCAGGTGGAGCACTGCAGCCAGGACCTGGTTGGGAAAGGCGAGGTGGGGCGGGCGGCCGCGCTGGGTGTCTCCGTCCGGTACCAGAGTCTGGACCAGGTCGTGCAATTGGTCCGGAGACATGCCGGTCAGCGCGGGGTCGGTCAGCAGGGCTGGTGTCCATTCCGGCTCGCACCGTTGCGGAGTCCGGGCCGCGGGGATGGGTGGGGCCGGCTGGGGGTGCAGGACGTAGTTCCAGTCGCCGTGGAAGCCGTGGCGGGTCAGTGGCAGAGCCGCCATCTGCGCGTCACCGATCTTTACTCCGGTCGGGTAGGTGCTGGTGTCGAGTTCGGCATGCACCCGCAGTCCAGTGCGGGTGGTTGTCGCGGCGATGGACTGCACGATGACTTCGTGGCTGGTCAGCGGGCGGCCCCGCCAGTTCATGGTGATGTGGGAGAAGAGGCGGTGCTCGATCTTGTTCCACTTCGATGTGCCAGGCGGCAGGTGGCAGACGGTGATGGTGAGTCCCGTTTCAGCGGCGAGCCGAGCGAGCTCAAGCTTCCAGGCCCGGGTGCGGTAGCCGTTGGAGCCGCCCGCGTCGGCGGTGATCAGCAGCCGAGTCGCCCGAGGGTAGGCGGCCTGGCCCTGGCCATGCCACCAGCGGCGGATCGATTCCACTGCGAACGCGGCGGTGTCGTGATCGGTGCCGACGTTGACCCAGCCGGTGTTCTCCGCCAGGTCGTAGACCCCGTACGGGATCGCCTTCCCCAACCGCGGGTCGGCGAAGTCGTGCATGTTCACCAGCACCGGATCACCGGCCGGTCGCCACTGGCGGCCGTGGTTCTTGAACTCGCCGACGAGCTCCTTCTTCTTGGTGTCCACGCTGATGACCGGCTCGTCGGCGTCCCGATGCTCGCGGGCTTGCTCGTTGAGGTAACGGAACTGTGCGTCCCGGTCCACGTGCTGGCTGCCCTCGAGGGTCTTGGCATTGGCCTGCAGGCTGAAGCCTTCCTCCCGCAGCAGACCGGCGACGGTGTCCGCGCTGACCCGGTGCCCGGCCCGGGTCAGTTCCCTCGCCAGTGCGCGGGTCGACTTCACCGTCCATCGCAGCGGCGACATCGGATCACCCCGCACATCCGGTTCGACCAGCGCGAGCAGAGCCGGCCGCAGCCCCGGATCGAGTTCCGCGACCCGCTTGCGGCCCCCGCCCGGACGCCGCACCCGGCCCAGAGGCTCTTCACCGGCCTCCAGCTCGAACACGCCTTTGCGGACCGTCGTCTCGCTGACCGCGGCCGCCAGGGCGACGGCCCGAACGCCGCCGTGCCCCAGAACACGGGCCTCGGCGGCCATCAACAACCGACGCTGCCGCTCGTCCAGATGCGGGAACAGCACCGCGAACTTCACAGCGAGTTGATTACGAGTCTCGTCCGGGATGCGCATACCACGCCAACGAGCATCAGACCGGGAAGCAACACCTTGATTCCCTGCAAACCCTTAAATGCGGATCACCTTCGAGCCGTAGCCCCTTGCCTCCGAAGACGTAGCCCCGCCTGACCCCGGGCCGGCCCGACCCAAAGCCAGGCCACGCCACGCCAGACGAGGCGAGGCGAGGCGAGGCGAGGCGAGGCGAGGCGAGGCCAGGCCAGGCGAGGCAAGGCCAGGCAAGGCGAGGCAAGGCCAGGCAAGGCCAGGCCAGGCCAGGCAAGGCCAGGCCAGGCCAGGCAAGGCCAGGCCAGGCGAGGCGAGGCATCGCCTGCACCACCACGGTGAAGTGGATGCAGACGCGGGTGTCCCCGGAAGTCAGGACGACGACGAGCCGCGGCCCTCCCCCGCCACAAGCCTGGGCAGCAACGAGCGTAGGAAGTCCCACTCCGCGTCGGACCGTTCATGACGACGTATCACACCACCATGCACCACCAGCCGAGAACACTTCGACACCGCAAGGCCTTGAAGCAGCCTCAGAGACGACCGTCCCGCCAACAGCAGCGGGCCCACCCAACCCACCCAACCCGGGCCAACCCGGGCCAACCCGGGCCAACACCCTGCCCCCTGCCCCCTGCCCCCTGCCCCCTGTCCCCGGAGGGGGGGATCCGTGAGGCGCCGGGGGTAGGGCTTCACCCTCGGTACCGCAGGTCCTGCGGATACGGGCCCGTGGCGAACGGGTTCGGCTCGTCCTGCGCGAGCACCCCCACGAACGGTTCCCCCTCCCCCGCAAAGGTGTACGCACCACCCTCGATCCGCCCGATCAGACCGTGCGTCCATTCCACTTCACTGTCAGCCGAATGCACCCACATGTTCATGATCTCGCCGATATGCCCGAGCTGCTCCAGACCCTTGTACGGCGTGTAGTAGCCCGTCACCCCCGCTCGCCACCGCTCCAGCCCCGCGATCCTCTCCTTCAACAGCGCCACCGCCTCCTCACGCGGCAGGTCAACGATGAACCCGATCCCAGCCGACAGCACATCCATCTTCTGGTCATGCGAGACCAACGCCTCCCGCAACAAACTCAGGTACTCCGCGGTGCCCTCATCAGTGAGCTCGTACTCCACCCGAGGCGGACCACCCACCGTGCTCGGCGCGACCTCATGCGCGATCAGGAGCCCCTGCTTCGCCAACTGCTTGAGCGCGTGATAGATCGACCCCGGCTTGGCGCTCGACCACTCATGAGCACCCCAAAACTCCAAGTCATTGCGTACCTGGTAGCCATGCGCCCGTCCGTGCTGACCCACGGCACCAAGAACCAGAAGCCGGATCGCAGACATGAGCAGCCCCCTCCGCTAGTCAAGTTAGACCAGTTCACCTGCACCACAGTAATCAAGTTTGACTAACCGCGGGAAGCAGGCTACCTTCTTCCCAACGTAGTCAAGTTTGATTACTGCTGGAGGGGAACGCTTTGACTGACCACGATCTGGCGATCGTCGTCGAGGGACTGCGCAAGAAGTACGGGGACAAGCAGGCACTCGACGGCCTCGATCTCACCGTCCGCAGCGGAACCGTCCAGGGGATCCTCGGCCCGAACGGCGCCGGCAAGACCACCACCGTCCGCATCATGTCCACCCTGCTCCGCCCCGACGAAGGCCGGGTCGAAGTAGCAGGCATCGACGCCCGCACCCACGCCTACCAAGTCCGCACCCGCATCGGACTCCTCGGCCAAAACGCCGCCGTCGACGAGGAACTCAGCGGCCGCCAAAACCTGGAAATGTTCGGCCGCCTCTACCACCTCGGCGCCCGCCGCGCCAACGCCCGCGCCGACGAACTCCTCGCCCAGTTCGGCCTCGCCGACACCGGCACCAAAGCCATCAAGCACTACAGCGGCGGCATGCGGCGACGCCTCGACCTCGCCGCCTCCCTCATCTCCCAACCACAAGTCCTCTTCCTCGACGAACCCACCACCGGCCTCGACCCCCGCGGCCGCACCGAAGTATGGAACGCCGTCCGCTCCCTCGTCGGCGGCGGCACCACCGTACTCCTGACCACCCAATACCTCGAAGAAGCCGACCAACTCGCCGACCAGATCGCCGTCATCAACCACGGCAAAGTCATCGCCCAAGGCACCGCCGACGAACTGAAAACCAAAACCGGCGGCGACCGCATCGACGTCGTCCTACGCCACACCCACCAACTCACCCGAGCAGCCGCACTCCTGCCCGGAAACCCCACCGTGGACGAAGACCGCCGACTCATCAGCACCTCCGTCAACAACCGCATGACAGCACTCACCGAAACCGTGCACGCCCTACAAACCGCCGGCATCGAAGCCGAAGACATCGCCGTACGCCGCCCCACCCTCGACGAGGTCTTCATGCACCTGACAAAGGAGGACGCGGCATGAGCACGGCCCACACCACCCAAACCCCCCACCCCACCCCCACCACCCACCCCACAACCCCCCCATGGACCTGGGCACTAGCCGACTCCTGGGCCATGACCAAACGCGAACTCAACCACTGGGCCCGCCAACCCGCCCACGTCATCGTCGGCCTCATCTTCCCCGTCATGATGCTCCTGATGTTCACCTACCTCATCGGAGGCGGCCGCGACATCGAAGGAGACTTCACCAACTACCTCGTCCCCGGCATGCTCGCCATGACCATGGCCTTCGGCCTCGAATCCACCATGCTCGCCGTCACCCAAGACCTCGGCAAAGGCATCATCGACCGCTTCCGATCCATGCCCATGAACTCCGGCGCCGTCCTCGTCGGACGCGCCACCGCCGACATGCTCCAATCAACCGTCGCCCTCACCATCATGATCACCGTCGGCTACGCCATCGGATGGCGCTGGCACACCACCCCCACCAACTTCCTCACCGCCATCGCACTCCTCCTCCTCCTCCGCTTCGCCATGCTCTGGGTCGGCATCCACCTCGCCATGATCGCCCGCAAACCCGAACTCGTCCAAACCGTACAAATCCTCGTCTGGCCCCTCAGCTTCCTCTCCAACGCCATCGCCACCCCCACCACCATGCCCACCTGGCTCGCCACCCTCACCGAATACAACCCCCTCTCCGCCACCGCCACCACCATCCGCACCCTCCTCGGCAACCCCACCACCACCAACCCCACCTGGGCCACCACCCACGCAGAACTCCTCGCCATCGCCTGGCCCACCACCCTCACCGCCCTCTTCCTCCCCCTCGCCATCAAACAATTCAAAAACCTCAACCACTAACACCCACCACCCAGCAAGAGACCGGCCGTCCCAGCCGGCGCAGGTCAGCCGAGGCCTCCCGTTGCGCCTCGCAGAACCGCACCTCGCTCACCACCGTGTCCCCCGGCCCTAGTGGCTCGCACTCAGCCCGCCGTATCCACAGCCGAACTTGAGCCCGCTAAAGTTCACCCCCTGCGATAGCGTGGTCGCACCAGTCGCGAGTCACCGTGGAGGCGGTCGTGGGCGAGATCCAGTGGACGATCGAGCGGATCTACGAGGCCCTCGGCAGCCCTGACCTGGCCCAGCGGTTCCTCGCCGAGATCAACCGGGCGCCCGCCCACGAGCTCCTCACCGTGTTCGCCAAGTGGGAGCGGATCGCGAAGAACACCCTGCTCGCCGTCGAACGTGCCCGTGAACTGGTCGCGTTCGACGAGCGGGGCGAACAGCTCCCCGGCGAATGGGTCGATGCCACCCCCCGCATCCTCGATCAGCCCGGTTCGACCCGCGGCGCTGCCTGAAGCTGAGAGTATGCGCGTGTGCACGCGCTGAAACTGGACCCGGCCGCCGAGGCCGTCTACGACGCCCTCCCCCCGCGCGCCAGCGAGAACCTCACACGAGCCCTCACCCAAGCCTGCGAACGGCCACTCGACGCGACACACCCCTACGGCGTCGACGACAAGATCATCCGACAGGTCATCACACCCGAGGTGCGGGCCATCCTCCTCATCGGACACAACACGAAGAGGATCGCCGTCCTCCAACTCGACTACCTCGGGTAGGGCAGTCACAGTGGCGCGCAGGTGCGTGCGTCGCATCGCGACCTGCCGCACGTCCTGACCGGGCTAGCCAAGATACCCGCGTCGGTCACCAAAGAGCCCGAACGTGCCCCACACAGGCAGATCAACGGCTTTCGGCGGCGTGCGCGCGAGCACGGCGCCGGACGGGGCCGGCACGTCTCGGGACCGGCACGTCTCGACCGCCGAGCCGCGAACGCAAGCCGGACACCAGCACGCACACGCCGAACGGATGCGGCTACCCGAGCCCGAGGAAGAGCACGAGGAAATCCCCGACCCGCTAGCCTGAGGGGCCTTCTACCATCGGGGGCAGCGCATGGCCGAGATCAAGGCAGCGCCACACAGGTACAGGGACGACTTCGAAGCGCGCGTGGCGGCTGACACCCAAGCAGCGCTGCAACGAGACCTAGCCGAACTGCGGTACCGACGGACGACGCAAGGCGTGATCGTCATCGGGGGCGTCCTCTTCGCCTCATTGATCATCGCGGCTCCGGGCTACGTGTCCAATGCCACCAAATCCAGCAACCTGCCCGGCTGGGTCCTCCCCGCGATCACCATCAGCGGCCTCATCCTGCTCGGCGCCGCCATAGCCGCAACCGTACTGCGGGACCGCCGCAAGGCCGCCACGCGACAACAGGAGGCCCAACGCCTGGACAGCGCAGCGAGCGACCTCCGGAAACGGATGGAACTCGCCAGCCTCGTCAACTTCAACCGCATCCTCCTCGAGCAGTACCACGGCATCGCGACGAAGCAGGCCAACAAGTCGTTCAACAGCAGCATCGGCGCCATGATCGTAGGACTCCTCGTACTGGTCGTGGCGTTCATCGCATCGATGCAGTTCAACGCTCTAGGCGAACGGATCTTCATCGGTTCCCTGGCTGCCCTGTCCACCGTCTTCGTCGGCTACCTCAGCAGAACCTTCCTCGTCGTCTACGACCGCTCGCTCCAACAGCTCAACCAGTACTTCAACCAGCCCGTCCTCAACCAGTACTTCC
This sequence comes from Streptomyces sp. NPDC059851, assembly GCF_042732005.1. Classification (NCBI taxonomy): domain Bacteria; kingdom Bacillati; phylum Actinomycetota; class Actinomycetes; order Kitasatosporales; family Streptomycetaceae; genus Streptomyces; species Streptomyces sp. NPDC059851. Next base: position 6,995 of record NZ_JBHWJJ010000091.1, read on the forward strand.
TCACCGCCGAACGCATCGCCGACCGCCTCGACGGCGAGCAGAAGGACGAACTGCTCACGCAGATTGCCAAAGACGTACTGGACACCGGCAAGCAGATGCACGAAGCCACCACCAAGCCGGCCGCCCAACCCAAGCCGCGCAGCCTCGGACGACAGCGCAGACCGCAACCCGTACAACAGCAGACCCCGGCACCTTGAGAACGAACACGGAACGAAGGTTGCCGGGCCGACGTGCGCCCGTTCGCCGTGCGGCCAGGTCCCAGTCGGACGGCGTCGCCCGCGACCCGCGGCACCGCGAGGTGGCCCGTCTCGGTGTGGACCAGCCCGCTGACCAGCCCGCTGACCAGCCCGCCGCCGATCACCGTGCCGTCGCCGATCCCGGTGCCGACGGTGAGGTGGACGTACGTGTCCCGGCCAGGCGCCGCGCCCCAGCGGCCCTCCCCGAACGCACCTGTAGCCCCGTCTCTCGCACCACGCCTGCCGCCTCGTGCCCGAGCGCCCCGCCCTGCCGGGCGGGGAACCGCCCGAGCAGGATCTTGCGGTCCGTTCCGCAGACCCCCCGACCGACGACCTCCACCACGACGTCATCACGGCTCACGCGCTGTGCGACGGGCCGGTCCTGCAGTTCGGCGGAGCTCGGACCCAGATGCACGGGGCCGGCCCGGCCCGCCCCTGGGCCCGCGAATTCCGGGCTGGCCGACATGGGCGAGGAAAGCGCTCGGGCATGCGGGGTGGAGCAGGACGCCCGACGGGGGCAGGCCGTCAGGCTTCTTCACCCGGTCAGGTGACCGCGTGAGGGGCCCGCGAGCAGAACGTGCCGCTCGTCCGCCGTCAGGCCGCCCCGCACGCCGTGCGGGATCCGGGCGGTGAGGGCGTGGCGGCGGCACGGGATCCGGACCGGGCATCCTCCGCAGACGGCCTTGGCGGCCTCCTCGCGCGCCCGAGCGGCCGCCGCGTGCTCGTGCGCGACGGGGGCGAAGACCCCGGACGCGGTGCGGCACGCCCCGTCGAGCGGCCGGTCCCCGTTCCGGTCGAACGATCCGGACGTGGACACGGGGGCGATGTCGGCCACGGTGGTGACTCCTTCCGGTGGTGGCGGCCGTCCTGGCCGCGCGGGTCCCGTCCGTATCACCCGAACTCGCACATCCATGCGCGCCCACCTGGGAACGGCGTGATCCAGGGCTTTCCCCATCCCCTGACGGGTGAGGTAGCCTCCGGATCGGTACGAGCCCGCGTCTTGACCGCGGTTGACGGCTGCAGGCCGCCTCCGCCAGGGACGCGCAGGGATGGAGCCGGCCCCGGGCCGGCGTTCAACGGAGGCGACGTTCGATGGCTGGCGCGACACCGCCCGATGACAGCGCGGAACTGCCACGGGGAGCTGGTGCCGGGACTGCCCAAGTGGGCGAGGCGGAGCTGCGGCTGCTGCTCGCCGGGCTCACCGCCGTACGCGACGGCGATTTCGGCATCAGGCTGCCCGGTGAGGCGGACGGCCTGCTGGGCGAGATTTCCACGGTCTTCAACGGCATGGTGGACCAACTCTCCCGTTTCACCTCGGAGGTGACCCGTGTGGCCCGCGAGGTCGGTACCGAGGGCCGGCTCGGTGGCCAGGCGCAGGTGCCGGGGGTGTCGGGCACGTGGGAGGACCTGACCGACTCGGTCAACTTCATGGCCGGCAACCTGACCAGCCAGGTCAGGGCGATCGCCCAGGTGGCCACGGCCGTCGCCGAAGGCGACCTGACCCAGAAGATCACGGTGGCCGCGCGCGGGGAGATCCTCGAACTCAAGGACACCATCAACACGATGGTGGACCAGCTCTCCGCGTTCGCCGACGAGGTGACCCGCGTCGCCCGCGAGGTCGGGACTGCCGGAAACCTCGGCGGGCAGGCCACCGTCCGAGGTGTTTCGGGCACCTGGAAGGACCTCACGGACAACGTCAACGTGATGGCCTCCAACCTGACCGGGCAGGTCCGCTCGATCGCGCAGGTGGCCACCGCGGTCGCCAAGGGCGACCTCTCGCAGAAGATCACCGTGGAGGCCAAGGGCGAGGTGGCAGCCCTCGCGGGCGTCATCAACACCATGGTCGACACCCTGTCGGCGTTCGCCGACGAGGTGACCCGTGTCGCCCGCGAAGTGGGCACCGAGGGCATCCTCGGCGGTCAGGCCCGGGTGCCCAACGTGGCGGGGACGTGGAAGGACCTCACGGACAACGTCAACTTCATGGCGCACAACCTGACCAGCCAGGTCCGCAACATCGCGCAGGTCACCACGGCCGTCGCCAAGGGCGACCTGACCCGCAAGATCGACGTGGACGCCCGCGGGGAGATCCTGGAGCTCAAGACCACCATCAACACCATGGTGGACCAGCTGAGTTCCTTCGCCGCCGAGGTGACCCGCGTGGCCCGGGAGGTCGGCAGCGAGGGGCGGCTCGGCGGGCAGGCCGAGGTCGAGGGGGTCTCCGGCACCTGGAAGCGGCTCACCGAGAACGTCAACGAGCTGGCAGGGAACCTGACGCGCCAGGTCCGGGCCATCGCAGAGGTCACCAGCGCCGTCGCGGCGGGCGACCTCACCCGCTCCATCACCGTCGACGCCTCCGGAGAGGTGGCCGACCTCAAGGACAACATCAACTTCATGGTGGAGTCCCTGCGCGAGACCACCCGGGCCAACGAGGAGCAGGACTGGCTGAAAACCAATCTGGCCCGCATCTCCAGCCTGCTCCAAGGACAGCGCGACCTCACGCTCGTCGCCGAATCCGTCCTGGACGAACTGACCCCGCTGGTCTCGGCCCAGTGCGGTGCCTTCTACCTGGCCGAGGAGAGCGCGAAGGGCACCGTCCTGCAGCTGGTCGGCTCCTACGCCTTCCCAGACGGCTCCCGGCCGACCCGCTTCCGGCTCGGCGAGTCCTTCGTCGGCCAGGCCGCCCGCAGCAGGCGCCCCATCGCCGTCGACGACCTCCCTGCGGACTACCTCGCCGTCTCCTCCGGGCTCGGCCGGACGGAGGCGCTGTCCCTGGTCGTGCTGCCGATCGTCGTCGAGGGACAGGTACTGGGCGTGATCGAGCTCGCCTCCGTACACCCCTTCGCCCAGATCCACCGTGACTTCCTGAACCAGTTGACGGAGGCGATCGGGGTGAACCTCAACACCATCATCGCGAACGCCCGGACCGACGAGCTCCTCGGCGAGTCCCAGCGGCTGACGGCCGAACTCCAGGCCCGCTCGCAGGAACTCCAGGCCCGCCAGGAGGAACTCCAGGTGTCGAACGCCGAGCTGGAGGAGAAGGCCGAGCTGCTCGCCGCGCAGAACCGCGACATCGAGACGAAGAACCTGGAGATCGAGCAGGCGCGCCAGGAGCTGGAGGCACGGGCCCACCAGCTGTCCCTCGCCTCCACGTACAAGTCGGAGTTCCTGGCCAACATGAGCCATGAGCTGCGCACCCCGCTCAACAGCCTGCTCATCCTCGCCCAGTTGCTCGCCCAGAACCCGACGCGGAACCTGACCGCCAAGCAGGTGGAGTACGCCGGCATCATCCACTCCGCCGGCTCCGACCTGCTCCAGCTGATCAACGACATCCTCGACCTGTCCAAGGTGGAGGCGGGGAAGATGGACCTCACCCCCGAGACCGTTTCCCTGTCCAGGCTGCTCGACTACGTCGAGGCCACCTTCCGGCCGATGACCAGCCAGAAGAGCCTGTCGTTCACGGTCCGCACCTCGCCGGAGGTTCCGGCCCAGCTGGTCACCGACGACTACCGGCTCCGTCAGATCCTGCGCAACCTCCTGTCGAACGCGGTGAAGTTCACCGAGCAGGGCGGTGTCGAGCTGCGCATCGAGCCGGCCGACGAGGCCCTCGTCCCCGACCTCGTCCGCCGGGGCGGCCCCGTCCTCGCGTTCCGCGTGACCGACACGGGGATCGGCATTGCCGCGCAGCACCTCGAGACGGTCTTCGGTGCCTTCCAACAGGCCGACGGAACCACCAGCCGCAAGTACGGCGGGACGGGGCTCGGCCTGTCCATCAGCCGCGAGATCGCCTACCTCCTCGGCGGGGCGATCACCGCCGAGAGCACCCTGGGCAAGGGCAGCACCTTCACGCTCTTCCTGCCCGTGGCGCGCCCCGACTTCGCCGAGATGGCCGCCACGAGGACGCCGGAGGAACTCGGAGCCGGCACCTCGGAGCCGGGTGCCCGGGAGGCGAGCGGGGCGCCGACTGCCCCGACCGCTCCCACCTCCGTCTCCGGGCCGCTCCCGCCGCGCCGCCTCCTCGTGGTCGAGGCCCGGCCCCACGGGCTGCTGTCGCTGGTGGCGGAGAACGCCGTCGGCGACGTGCCGTCCCACGCCGGCGCGGCGGGTCGGCGGGAGGTGGAGATCATCACCACCGTCGGCGCCCAGGAGGCGGCGGCCACCCTGGCCACCAGCCCCTGCCACTGCGTCGTCCTGGAACTGGACCTGCCCGACGGTGCGGCCGACGGCCTCTTGGAGGAGTTGGCCCGGGACCCCGCCCTGCAAGGCGTCCCGGTGCTCGCCCACAGCAGCCGCGGCACCGCGACGTACGACGCCCGGCTGCTCCGCGAACGGGCCGGCTCGGGGCCGCTCGAACTCATCACCGGCTTGGACGAGTTGCGCGAACGCATCGCCCTGCACATGGGCGCGGACCGGCCGGGAGACGTGCCGCCGCTCGTCCAGCGGACGGACGCCAGGTCCCCGTGGGATCCCGAACCCGATCCCTCCCTGGCCGGCCGCACCGCGCTGGTGGTCGACGACGACGACCGCAACCTGTACGCCATCACCGGCATCCTCGAACTGCACGGCATGGCGGTCCTCAAGGCGGAGAACGGGCGGGCGGCCCTCGAAACCGTCACCACGCACCCCGGCATCGACGTCGTCCTGATGGACGTGATGATGCCGGAGATGGACGGCTACACCGCCACCGCCGCCATCCGGGCCATGCCCGAGCACAGCGGGCTGCCCGTCATCGCCGTCACCGCCAAAGCCATGATCGGCGACCGGGAGAAGAGCCTCGCCTCGGGCGCCAGCGACTACATCACCAAGCCGGTCGACGCCGGTGAGCTGATCAGCCGGATCAAGCGCCAACTGGCCCCCTGACGCCGGACGACAGACCGACCGACAGCCGACGACGACGGACTGCGAGGAGCCGAGGCAGTGCACCACCCCCACGAGCCGCGAGGCGGCACCAGCCGCGCCGGGACGCCGCCCAGCCCCGGCGTCGCGCGCGTCGGGGCACCGCGCGCCGCCGCAGCCACCGCCACGGCCGCCACCACCACCGCGGCCACCGGGGAAGACCGGGCGGCCGGGACAGTGCCCGACGCGACCGGCGGTGCCGCGGTCGGCCGCCTCGCCACCACGGTCGAACGGCTCCGGCGCGAGCTCGAACAGGCACACTCCGACGCCGCCGGGCGGGCGCTCGTCGAGATGGCCGTCGGCATCCTGATCGAACGGCTGCGCTGCGGTCCCACCGAGGCTTCTGCACAGCTCGCGGCCCTCGCCGGCAAGGCGGGCGTCCCGCCCCTCGTCCTCGCTGCGGACCTGGTCAACCAGGCGGCCTCGGACCGCATCTCCACGATCGCCCGCGACTTCGTCACCGCCTCATCCACCGCGCCCGCCGCCGATTCCGTCGGTGTTCGGCTGCGCAGCGCCGAAGCGAACGCCCTCGCCGGGCGGGACACCGAAGAGGTGGCCCGCTCCATGCTGGACCACGCGCTGCGGCCGCTCGGCGCCGTCGCCGTCGCCGTGTGGGTGGCCCACCCCGACCAGTCCCTGTCCCTCGCGGGCAGTGCCGGCTTCGGCCGCGAGGAGGCCCACCGCTGGCGCCACGTGCCGCCGGGAGTGCCCACGCCCGCCCGCCGCGCCCTCGACCGGCGGGCCGCCGTCGCCTACCCGGCGCTCGCGGACGCCGCCCTTCCCTCGATCGGCCAGCACGAGATCAGCGGCGGTCGCCTCGCCGTTCCGGCGGGGATCGGGGGGCGGCTCATCGGCGTCCTGGAGGTCTGCTGGAACGACCGGCTGCCCGAGCAGACCCAGCCGCTGCAACGCCAGTTCGAGGCGCTCGCCGCGCTGTGCGCCGCGACCCTCGAAACCTGGGCCGACGGCCATGGGGCGGAGGCTGAGCAGCACGACGCACAGCTCGACGGCGTGCGCGCCCTCACCGATGGACTGCTGGACCCCTGCCTCATCCTCCACGCCGCACCCGAAAGCACCGAGGCACCGCTCCAGTTCACCATCCGGCACGTCAACCCCGCGTTCGTCGACTTCGCCGGTCGGCCCACCAGCGCCATCGTCGGCGCCCGCCTACTGGAGGCGTACCCGCTGGCGGCGGAAGCCGGAGGACTGTTCGAGAAGGCCGAGCACGTCTTCGTCACCGGAGAGCCGTTCCGCACCGGCGCCATGACGCTCTCCGCCCTGGTCGACGGGGTGCCGCTGAGCACCGAGGCCAAGGTCAGCATCAGCCGGCACGGCAGTCTCCTCGTGGTGGTCTGGCGCCTCGCCGACGGCACACCACGGGTCGCCCGGCTGCTGCAGCACGCCCAGCGGCTCGGGCGCATCGGCGGCTTCGAGGAGAACCTGCGGACCCGGCAGATCGCCTGGAACGAGGCGGTCTACGAACTGCACGGTCTGCCTGCCGGCGCCCTGCCGATCCCCCTCGACCAACTCGCCGAGCACGCCCACCCGGACGACCGGCACACCATCGGCCGCTTCCTGCGCACCCTCCTGCACCACCAACGGCCCGCCTCCACCGCGTTCCGCCTCCAGCGGCCCGACGGCGTCGCCCGCCACATCCGGGTGGTGGCCGAGCCCGTCCACGACCCCGACAGCAGACTGCGCCTGGTCCGTGGCGCCTACCAGGACATCTCGGCCCAGCACTGGACGGAGGTCGCCCTTGCCGCCACCCGCGACCAGCTCGCCCAGACGGCGCAGCACGCCGCCGAACGCAGCCGCCTCGCCCGTCAGCTCCAGCACGCGATCATGCCGCCCGTCCGTGGCCCGGTGCACCTCGACGACCTGCACGTCGCCGTCCGCTACCGCCCCGCCGAGAAGGACCACCTCGTCGGCGGGGACTGGTACGACACCCTCACCCTGCCGTCGGGCGAGATCCTGCTGTGCGTGGGGGACGTCGCCGGGCACGGCATCGAGGCCGCGACCGGCATGGTCGCCCTGCGCAACGCCCTGCGCGGGCTCGCGGCTACCGGGGCGGGCCCCGCACAGCTGTTGACCTGGCTGAACAGCATCACCCACCAGCTGACGGAGAACCTCACGGCCACGGCCGCGTGCGGGTTGTACGACCCGGCGACGCGTAGGCTGCGGTGGGCCCGCGCCGGCCACCTGCCGCCCGTTCTGCTGCGCGGCGGGCGGGCGGTGACGCTGCCCCAACTCTCGGGGATCCTCCTCGGCGTCGTGGACCAGGCCGAGTACGAGGAGAGCGAGATCCACTTGGAGGCGGGTGACCTCCTGGTCCTGTACACCGATGGGCTGATCGAACGCCGGGACCAGTCCCTCCAGGCATCGCTGACCAATCTGATCGCCCTCACGGAGAAGGCGGGCGGCGGCGACGGCGGTCCGTGCGATCTGGAGGAACACCTGGACCACCTCCTGCGCTACAGCCGGGCGGACACGGACGACGACACGTGCCTGGTCGGTGTGTTCCTCCGGGGCCGAGAAGGCGCAGAAGGACAGGACGCACCATGACGCATTCCCCTGCCCCGCCGCCCGGGGCTTGGCCGTACGGGATCGACTTGCGTAAGGTCGAAGGGCACTCTCTGGAGGAACGACGCCGATGCCAGCCGAGAACGATCAGGGAGCCGGCATGACGGCCGGGCACCCGCAGGAGGCACCACTCACGGTGCAGGTCCGTCGCACCGAAGCCCGCGAAGCGGTCTGCCGGATCGCAGGCGACCTCGACATCGAGACCCTCGCACCAGCGGAGGAGTCACTCACCGGCTTGATCGGGCAGGGCCCGCTCGTGCTCGTGGTCGACCTCGAACGGGTCGGGTTCTGTGACTCGTCCGGCTTGAACCTGCTGCTGAAGACGCGTGCGGCGGCGCTGGCGGCGGGCATCGAGTTGCGGCTCGCCGCTGTCGCCCCGACGGTGATGCGCGTGCTCGAACTGACGGGGGCACTGGCGGTGTTCTCCCTTTATGATTCGGTCGACGCGGCCCTCGCAGCATGACCGGCCCGTACGTCCGGCCGCCGCAGGGGCATAATCCGAGCACGCCGGGGCATCCGACCGGACGAACCGCAAAGCGCGGTCCACGACGTCACGCCGACACCGGAGGGGCACCCGAACATGACCACCAGCCCGGGCACCCTGGATGACGGCGGCCCCGGCGAGAGCACGCTCCCGCCGGACGGCCAGCGCCGACGCATGCTGCTGGCCGGACTACCCAAACCGGTGGCCCGCGCCCGGGCGTTCACCGCGCAGGCGCTGCACGACTGGTCCTGGTCCGCGGACTCGGACGGGGTGGACCGAGCGGTCACGGAGGACATCGTCCTGGTCGTGGCAGAACTCGTGGCCAACGCCATGCTGCATGCCGGAGGTCCCCTGGAGCTGGTCCTCGACGCCTCCCCGCCCCGGCTGCGCATCGAGGTCAGTGACGGCGACGCCTCGCTGCCCGCCCCGCGCCGCCCCCACCAGCCGGCCCAGCCCGGCGGGCACGGTCTGTTCATCGTCCAGCGGACCTCCGACCGCTGGGGCGCCGAGCGGCACGGCCAGGGCAAGACGATCTGGGCGGAGTTCGACATCGCCAGGCTGGCACCGGCCGGCGGGTCGGCCGGTGACCGGTAGGTTTCCCGGCCACCGGCGGGCCGGTGACCGGACCGCCACGCCGCGCTCACGCCAGCATGCCCTTGCGCAGGCGGACCAGCGTCCGCGACAGCAGGCGGGAAACCTGCATCTGCGATATGCCGAGCTCGGCGCCGATCTCGGCCTGGGTCATCTCCCTGCCGAATCGCATGGCGAGTATCCGACGGTCTCGTTCGTCGAGTTGGGCGAGCAGCGGGGCCAAGGTGGCGAAGTCCTCGAAGAGTTCCATGGCGGGGTCGATGTCGCCGAGCGTGTCGGCGAGCGTCCGGCGGCCCGGTCGGTCGGAGCCGGACTGCGCGGCGATGTCCGCCGCGGCGTCGAGGGACTCGGAAGCGTAGCCGTTCGCCGCGATCATGCCCTCGATCACCTCCTCCTCCCCGACACCGAGGTCGCCGGCGATCTCGGCCACGGTCGGGGCGCGGCCGAGGAGGTCGCACAGCGCCTCCTGGCTCTTGACGATTTCGGTGCGCAACTCCTGCAGACGCCGCGGCACGTGCACGGCCCACGTGGTGTCACGGAAGTACCGCTTGATCTCACCGACGATGAACGGCAGTGCCAGGGTGGTGAATTCGACGCCCCGGTCGGGGTCGAACCGGTCGATGGCCTTGATCAGCCCGATCGTGCCGACCTGCACGATGTCGTCCAGTTCCACCCGGGCCTGGGCGGTACGGTTGCGGAAGCGCCGCGCCGCGTAGCGGACCAGGGAGATGTTCATCTCGATGAGCGTGCCGCGCACGTACTGGTACTCGCGGGTGCCCTCCTCCAGCGAGCGGAGCCGCACGAGGAAGAGCTTCGACAGCTCGCGGGCGTCGGCGGGGGCCAGCTCCCGCGGCGGGGTGTTCGGCGGCAGCACGTCGAGGGGGGCGGCTCCTTCCGCGGATCCGGCGTTCGCTCCCGGCTCCGGCTCGGCGAGGTCGGCCGGACGTACGGACTCGGCAACTGCTGCGGAGCGAAGCATGGTGAGGCCCTTCTGCTGACGGCGGACGGCTTTCCGCGCCCCTGCCCCGCATCCGCTCGCTTACGCGCTCCGGCTCCCTTTTTGGTTGTCCCACGGGCCAGTTCAGGCCAGGGTTGGCCGGTCTTCGAGTGGTGGTGTCCTGGCGTGCGTGCCCTGTCCCGCGGCACAGGAATCGGGCTGCGACCGCCGCCCCCGGGGGCACCGAGACCGTCGACCGCGGGCCGCTGGGAGCCCGCTCGGCCCCCCGAGCTGACGGCGCTCCAGCTGGCGGCCGAGCCGGCCCGCACCCCGCGCGGCTCGCCCCGGCGCGGACGGCGGTGTCAGCCCGACCCGTCGCGGGCGCGCCGGTAGCGCTCGTAGATCACGCGTGAGCCGAAGGTCCTGGTCTCGACCAGCTCTAGCCGGATGTCTTCGGTGACCGGTGGCAAGAAGGGCGTGCCGCCACCGACGACGACCGGATTGCGGAACATGCGCAGCTCGTCGACGAGGCCGAGCTCGATCGCTGCCGCGGCCAGGCCTGCGCCGCCGATCGAGACGTTCTTCCCGGTCGCGTCGAGCGCCGCGGCGGCCTCCTCGGCCACCGATGCCTCGGCGAGCCGGGCGTTGCCCTGGACCCTGTCGAGCGTGCGGCTGAAAACGACCTTGGGTAGTGCGCACCAGACGTCGGCGAACGCGGCCCCGAGCTCGTCGTCGCGCAGCGACGGATCCGTCTCCCACGGCAGCATGGTCTCGTAAAGCCTGCGGCCGCACAGATAGCCGCCGAGCTCGCGCGTCTGCGCGATGTGGAAACGAAACTGTTCCTCGTGAGGGACCGTCCACCCGAATGCGCCCTCGCGGTCGGCGATGAAGCCGTCCACCGAGACGCCCATCGAGTAGATCAACATGACGTCGGGCTCATGGCACGGGAACGACGGACGATGGTCGCGACGAAGTGCTCGGTTGAGCTTGGCATCGGGCTCTTCTTCCTCCTGCGGACTGCTCCGGCACAGCGCGTGACCGAGCGCGGGACGAAAGCTCGTCGTCGTGGGCGCGGCGGTCGGAGCGATCGTACGACCATTGCCGGCGCCCCGCTGGGAGCACGGAAGCGGAACCTTCACCGGCGGCGATGCCGGGTCGGCCGGACGGCCCGGCAGCGGGTGGACGCGGCCCGGCGGGCGGCCGCCTCGCCGGCCACCGGCCGGGTGACGCCCCGCACCCCGGCGGGCGTGTGCAGCAGCCGCCCCCCGAATGCCTCTACCACGATGACGGAACGAACCCCTCGTCGACCTGGCAGGAGTCCTCCGCACTCGAACGCGAGCAGACCAAGGCCGCACCAGCGGCCGATCACATACAGCCCCCCGCACCGGTCCACCCGCAGAACCTCACCTCAGGCAGCAAAGGGAACGCCCATGTCCGATCCGCAGGCGGAGGGACCGACCTCACCGAGAGAGCGGTCCGTGCCCCCGTCACAGCCCTTCGACCGGCGGCCGGCCGACACAGGCATGCGCGCGCAGATCTCAGACCTCGTCACGGAAGCCGAATCGCAGCTCCGCAACGGGCTCTGGGTGTTGACCCCCGAAGACGCTGCGCTGGCCCGTAAGGCCGCCGCCGGCCTCGCCGAAGCCGTCCGCCCGGCCGCCGAGCAGGAGACACTGCCGGTCATCAAACGCCTGGAACACCTCCGCGAAGCCCTCGCCGTCCTCGCCGTCACCCTCGCCCGCACCCACGGCCCGTTGGCCTGGTTCCTCGCCCGCGCCAGCACCACGCTCTCCCCCGTCCTCACCTGGCGCGCCCTGCCCGCCTCCGGCCAGCGGCAGTCCTTCGGCGCCACCCTCCCCACGCCCGCGGAGCTCCACGACGCCGAGGAATCCGTCCGCCACCTACACGCCACCCTCACCCGCACCGGCGACCGAACCACCGGACACCCGCCTCCACACGGCCGCGCCCCGTCGCCTCCCCTCCCAGAACCGGGTGACTGAGGACCGGCCCGGGACGGTCCTCGTCCCGGCCGGATCGGTCGCCGCAGGCGTTACGGTCGGGGCAGGACCGTGCGGCCGTCCGCCGCGTCGAGCAAGTGTTTCTGATCGGGAGTGTGCCAAGTGATCCCCCTTTCGTTGGAAGCCGTCGCGGCCGCCGTCGGCGGCCGTCTGTGTGACGTGCCGGACCCGGCCGTGACGGTGACCGCGCCGCCCGTCGTCGGCTCCCGCGCGCTCGAGCCGGGCGGCCTGTTCGCGGCGCTGGCCGGCGAGCACGCCGATGGGCACGCCTTCGCAGCCGATGCGGTGAAGGCGGGGGCGGTGGCCGTCCTCGCCGCCCGTCCCGTCGGTGTGCCGGCCGTGGTCGTCGCCGACGTGCTGGACGCACTTGCCGCGCTGGCCCGTGCGGTGCTGGCCGAGGTGCCGGAGGCGCTGGTGATCGGGCTGACCGGATCGGCGGGCAAGACCAGCACGAAGGACCTGATCGCGCAGGTGCTTCCCGTGCTCGGGCCGACGATCGCCACCGTGAAGTCGTTCAACGGCGAGATCGGCATGCCGCTGGCAGTGACCCACCTCGACCGGGACGTGAAGTTCATCGTCCTGGAGATGGGCGCCCGCGGCATCGGCCACATCTCGCACCTGACGCGCATCGCCCCACCGACGGTCGGCGTGGTCCTCAACGTGGGTACTGCGCACGTCGGCGAGTTCGGCGGCCGGCAGCACATCGCGCAGGCGAAGGGTGAACTCGTCGAGGCCCTCCCCGCGGAGGGGCTGGCCGTCCTCAACGCCGACGACCCCCTGGTGGCAGCCATGGCGGTGCGTACCCGTGCCCGGGTCCTGACGTTCGGCACCGCGCCGGACGCCGACGTACGCGCGGTGGACGTGACGCTCGACTCGGCGGGCCGCGCCTCCTTCACCCTCGTCGCCGCCGGCGCCGAAGACCAGGTCGATCTGGCCCTCCACGGGGAACACCACGTGTCCAACGCGTTGGCCGCGGCCGCCGTCACGATCGGGCTGGGCGCCGACGTGGCGAAGACCGCGGCCGCACGGTCCCGGGCCGTCCTGGTGGCGTCCGGCCGTATGGAGGTCACCGACCGGTCCGACGTCCGGGTCGTCAATGACGCATTCAATGCGAACCCCGATTCGATGAAGGCGGCGCTCACGGCGCTCGACGCCATGAGCAGCGGACGACGGACCGTCACGGTCCTGGGCGAGATGAAGGAACTCGGCGCCGACGGCGCCGAGGGGCACCGGCAGATCGGACGACTCGTCGCCGCCTGCGGCGTGGACGTGCTGATCGCGGTCGGCGGCGACGATGCGCGGACAATGGCGGAAGCCGCCCGGGCCGACCACCCGAACCTCCAGGTGGTCAGCGCACGCGACCGCGACCAGGCCCTCGAACTGGCCCGCGAGCTGATCGAGCCGGGCGACGTCGTCCTGGTCAAGGGCAGCCACAGCACCGGGCTGGAGCACACGGCGGTACGCCTGGCCCGGCCCGACACCGCGGCGGGCGACCGCTAGGCGCTGCCGCTCGGGATTTTTCACCGGGGTGTGGTTTTCGGTCCGGGCGGGACACGTAGTGCGTACGGCGTTCCCTCTGGCCTGCTCCGACCGGTGATCGGACGGTGGAGCCCAGGGCGGCGGTCACCATGTGGCTGGTCCCTGGCGTTCGGGCAACGGGTCCGCCATACGCTCGCACTGCATGCGCAGCAGCCGTGACAGAAGGTGGGCGGGCCGTGGCCACGTTGATGAGCGAGCAGCACCTTGACGCGCGGGTGGAGTTCCACTCCTTCGCGTTTCAGGAGTCGGACGACAGCGTGGTGCCGGTGCCGTTTCCCGGGGACTTCAGGTGGGGTGTGTTCCTGCAGGAGCACCTTCACCGGTTCGATCTGTACAGCGCAGGCCACACGCATACGGCCTCGGTCACCGCCAGGGTCTGGGATGCGCGGCCCGAGCTGGGTGAGGGCGTATGGGAAGCACAGGGAGAGGTTGACTACGAGTCGATCTCCGGTGACGTGGCGGTCTGGGGTCCAGGACGTTCGCCGGATCTGATTCGGTTGGGCCGCCCCGGGTCGTGGAGGGTCCGCGTGCGCAGTGCCGGCAGGGCAGAGGTGGAGCGTGCGACAGAGCTCGAAGGCACGGCGTACGGTTGCGAGCGGTATGTGCTCGATTTCTGGCCGAAGGTCTGACGAGCGCCCGCCTTGTGGTGGCGGACCCAGTCGCCTTCCGGGCTGGGGTGCGTGCGCGTCGGTGCGATGCACCGCGCACCGCTCCCCCCGCCCTCGGGGGGAGCGGTGCGCCAGCCTGGCGGCACGGCCCGGGGGTGTGGGATCCCCGTCAGCGGTTCTCAAAGAGGTCGGCCTCGGCCCTCGGGGTGGCTGAGAAGCCGCGCTGGGCGGCGGACGGGGCCGACTGCGCGGCCGGTCCCGCGGCCGCGGGCTTCTTGCCGCAGAAGGCCGCTTCGAGGGTGCCGCCGAGGGCCGTGTTGGCGGCGCCGCGGTTCGACGTGTTCGCCATCGCGCTGAGGCTGCGCCGGCCGTCGCGAGTGGTGAACGCGTAGGTGTAGAAGCCCTGCACGGTGCCGGTGTGCCCGTAGACGGAGGTGCCGCAGCTGAGGTCGTAGCGGCGCAGGCCCAGGCCGTAGAAGCGGGTGTTCGTGGCGTCGGTCGGAGAAACGGCGAGCATGGCGTCCAGCATGTCCGCGCGCAGCAGCCGGCCGCCCAACAGGGCGGACATGAAGGTGGAGAGGTCGGCCTCGGTCGAGATCATCGCACCGGCCGACTGGGCCCACGACACGGTCTGCTCGGTGGAGTCGACGAGCGGCGCACCCTCTTCGTCCGGGTGCAGGTAACCGCGGGCGTGGGGGCCCTTGATGGCGGTGGCGGGGTGGACGTACGAGGTGTGCTTGAGCTTCAGGGGCTTGATGATGCGCTGCTCGTACGCCTTGGTGACCGGCCGGCCGGTCACCTTCTCGATGAGCATGCCCACCACGACGAAGTTCGTGTTCGAGTACCGGTACGAAACACCGGGCTCGGTCGTACGGGGCTCGCGCAGCGAGAGGTCGACGAGTTCCTGATAGGTGAAGACCCGGTTGCGGACGGACTCGAAGCCGGGGACGGTCTGGGCGAACATGGCGTTCGTGTAGTCGGACAATCCGCTGCGGTGGCTGAGGAGGTGGCGCACCGTGATCCGGTCGTCCGGCAGCAGGCCCGGCAGGTAGGTGTTGACCGGGTCGTCCAGGCGGATCTTGCCCTCCGAGACGAGCTGGAGCAGCACGACGGAGGAGAAGGTCTTGGTGACGCTGCCGACGCGGAAGCGGGAGTCGGGATTCATGGCGGCGCCCGTGGTCCGGTCCTGCACCCCCTCGGTGCGGTTGCTGACCCCGTCGGGTCCGGTGAAGCGGGCCATGGCGCCGGGTGCTCCGGCAGTGAGCGTGTTGCGCAGTGCTTGGGTGATTCCCTCGAGGTCCGGGGCCACCGGGGCAGGTGCGGGCGCCGTTGCCGGGCGGGCGGGGGCGGCCACGGCGACGGACGCCGGGGGCACCGTCATCGCGACAGCAAGCACAGCGGCACCGAGAGTGAGGCGTCGGTCGATGGTCAGGCGCACGGTTCTCCTCAACTAGTTCGTGATGGGGGGCCGTTCGCAGGTCGGCCGGCCCCCGGACGCGAGCCTACTCAAGATCGACAAGGGTTTCGCACCTGGTGCGGTCCGGACCGTCAGGGCGGCCGTGCCGGGCCTGCTGGAGGGCGCCACCCATCTGTTCCGCAGGCCCCCTTGGACTCATGTGACGGCGGACGCCGAAGCCGGTGGACGTGCCGTGGGGGCTTGAGCATCCAGGTCGGGCTGCCGGCCCGGACGGTCCGTCACGTCCTACTCGACGCCTCGACGCCGAGGTAGAGACCGCCCGCGGGCTCGTCGGCGCGACCACCGAACCGGCCACCCGGATCAAGGCCTTTCGGGAACCGGACGTCATGGAGACGTGGTGCTCGCCCGAGTGGCAGCCGACCGATCCCCGCTTCCTGATGGCCGGCGACCTGCGTCCGTCCGTCGTGGGCGCGCCTGACGGTTGCACAGCAACCGTTGAAAGCGCCGACGGCGACACCAGCGTGCGCATTCCGGCCGCCGACCCGGGAGCTCGCCGCGTGCGGTCACATCGGGCTGACAGGTGCGGCCTGCGTCTTCGACCAGATCCTCACCGAAAAGGCTCACCATCGCCTCGGCCTCGGCAGGGTCGTCATACCCACCAACGCGGCCATCGAGAACGGTGCGGCCACCGACATCCTGGGCGCGAGCACCGTCCAAGGCCGCGCGCTCTGCGAAACGTTCGACGGTAGGGCCCAAGGCCGCGAAGTCAGGCGGGGAGTGCAACAGGGCTCTCAAGACTCGGACAGAACGCGGCGGATCACTCCCGCCTACCAGTGGTGACAGGTCGTGTCAGAGCTGACCCCGTCGCAGCTGCACATACGTCCGCTCCCCATGGGCATCGATGACATCGATGGTGACGCTCTCCCAGTCCGCGACCGGCTCCTCCGGGACCTCGCCCGTCTGGTACCGGGCCTGCGCCAGCAGTTCCTCGGTCACGCGTACGCCGGTGAGACGCTCGGCCAGCGCGAAGACAGCCGCCTTCGTGTCGACGTCTGGGTGCTGGTCACCCGCTGGGTTGAGACCGACCTCCAGCATGAGGGCGTTCAGCTCATCGGGCGTGCTCCCGGTCCTGTCCGCTGGCCACTCGAAGGTGGTCCGCAACTCCCCGTCCTCGTACCAGTGGAAGAAGTCCATGGGCTTGCCCCCGTTGCTCGAGTGCGAGACAGCCCGTGTTCCGGTGGAGAGGGCCTCCATGATTCTCGGCCGCGTGCCCAGGTCGCCGCCGAACTCCAGAGCGAGCGTCCAGTCTCCTCCCTCGCCGGGCACGGTGAACGCTCCCGCGAGGAAGGACTCCGGCGAGTCCTCGTACCCGAACAAGACCTCCGTGTGTTCCTCAATGAGCTCGCTGACCCCCTCACACGTACCGCGAGAACCTGCGCCTGCCACTCTGAGCAGTTCCGCCGGCGAGATTCCCCGGACCAGCGTCAGCGTGTATCCCATCTCCAGCGCGTACTGGAACACCGAGGCTGCGGAGCGTATCCAGCCGAAGTCGGCTGCTGTGGCTGCGTTCATGAGGCCCATCCTGTCAGCGACCACTGACACGTTGACTTCTCTGGAAGCCGCTCAACTTCGCGGCCTTGCAGGAAGGTCCTCGCAGCGCTGACCGGCTTCATCCACAAACCCGTCGCTCACTGGACCGCTACCCGGATCCCGGGACGCGCTGCGCGCCGGGAACGCGAGTGGCGGCTAGACGTTCAACAGGAGTGGACCTGATCCTGTGTGAGGAAGGCGGCGGCTGGCGCGGCCAGCTGGTCGCGTCACGCCGCGTGGGTGACGCGGAGTTTCGACTGGCCGTGCGGCAACCGCTCCCAGTCGTCCATGAACCGGGCCGTCAGACCGTGCCGCGCGGCCAACCGGACCAGCGTCTCCGTGCGGTAGTAGAAGTCCTCCCCCAAAACCTGGTGTTCGCGGGTCTCCGTGCGGTCGTAGGTGAAGTCGAAGAAGCCGCCGGGTGCGAGGATCCGTCCGATGTGTGCGAGGCATTCGTCGATGATCTCCAGCGGCGAGTGCGAGAAGACGCTGTGCGCGTGCACGACGGTGAACGAGGCGTCGGGGAGGAAGTCCAGCGTGAGGTCGTCGACCGGCGTCAGGTACGGCAGCTTGTGCTGGAGGCCGTACCGGACGATGGTCTTCTTGGCTTCGATGAGGATGTCGGGAGAGATGTCGATCCCGTAGTAGTGGCCGGGCTCCAAGTGGTCGATGAACCGCCAGCCCGCCCGCAGGTTGCCGCAGCCGATCTCCAGCAGCCGGTCGTGCGGCTGCAGCCCGTGCTCCCGCAAGTAGTCGAACTGCATCTGTCCGATCGCCAGCCAGCGGTCACGCGATGGCGCGCCTCCGACCGCCGCCTCCGGGCTTCGCGCGGTGTCGGACGCCATCACGGCACGGTAGTACGCGATGTGGCCGCCGCGGTGGCGCAGCCGCAGCCACGCGTTCCGGCCGGCGCGACGCAGATGGGGCGCCACGCGGCGGGGATGGCGCAGGGCGTATCGCACCTTGTGGCCGATCCGGGAGCGGTTCACCGACAGACGGGATGCGGGTCCTTGCGGTCCTTGCTGCATGACGGCCTCCGTGCCATCCGTGGACTGCCCTCTTCCGGATGCTAACCACGCAGGCGGCGTCCTCCAGGGAACTCACTCGTTCGGAACGGGCATTGCGCCGACTGCCGCGCCGGACGGCCCTTGGTGCGGGTACGCCTCGCCTCGATGCCGTTGGCCCGGGGTGGGAAAGCCTCCTGCTGGGTGATCTCCTTCCCGGGGCCACCTCCGATCCGCCACAAGGATTCATTCGCATGTTCGATTTTAGGCGCGGTGGCGGCGTACGGCAGGCGGCGGGGCGGTCCGCGCCGGGAGCCGACTCCGATGCGCCAGAGCGCTGTGCCCGCATTAGGTAGATATTCTGTGAAGTGTGATCGAGTCCGGACGGCCGCGGCTCCGTCGGCGCCCCGGCCCGGGAAGACTTGTGCGGCTGTCGCCGGTCATCCTGACCGTCGTCATCGCCAGCCTGGCATACAGCACTCCGCCGGAGATGGCCTTCAGCCGCCTCCTGCCCGCGGCGCCGGCCCTCGCCGCCGCCATGTGGCCGGTGCTTCCCACGGTCCTGCTCGGGACGGTCTGCCTCGTGCTGATGATCGGCCTCAGCCTCGTCTTCCCCGATCTCGGAACGTGGTGGACGGCCGCGGGGATCATCGCGGTCACCGTGGCCGCCGCGTACGGAAGCCATGTGCGGCTCCAGCGGGAGCGCACCCTCTTCCAGGTGCGGCTCGTCGCCGACGCGGCGCAGCAGGTGGTGCTGAGCCCCATGCCACGCCGCTTCGGGGACGTCGAGGTCGAGTCGCTGTACCTCGCGGCCGCGGCGGAGGCCCGCATCGGCGGGGACTTCTACGAGGTGGTCGACACGCCGTACGGGATCAGGCTGCTCATCGGTGACGTGCGGGGCAAGGGCCTGCCGGCAGTGGGGGCGGCCGCCGCGATCGTGAACGCCTTTCGGGAGGCGGCCTACGCCGAGACCGACATGGTCGACGTCGCACGCAGGCTGGACGCCAGCAGTACCCGTTACAACGCCGCCTTTCCCCCCGAGGGGCCGATGGAACGCTTCGCCACCGCCCTTCTCGTCGAGATCCCGCACGAGGGCAGACGTATCCACATCCTCAACTGCGGACACCCCCCGCCGCTGCTCCTGAACCGCAGGAAACTCCGTGTGCTCGAGCCCGCCACCCCCTCGCCGCTGCTGAGCCTCGCGGAGCTGATCGGTGAGCACTACACCGTCGACACCTACGACTTCGCCCCCGACGACCTGCTCCTCCTCTACACGGACGGCATCGCCGAGGCCCGCGCCCGCGACGGCGAGTTCTTCCCGCTGGCGGCCTGGATGCGTCGACAGCCCCCGACACCGCCCCGAGAACTGCTCACGGCCCTTCACCGCGACCTCCTCCACTACAGCAGAGGACGCCTTGACGACGACATCGCCGCCCTCGCCGTACGCCTGCGAGTGCCCTGAGGCGCGCAGCTCCAGTGAGCAGCCCCGCTCGCGTGCCGGTCGTCGCCATCCCGACGCCGCCACGGTCATGTCCATGCGGCGATGGGCGACCAGCAGGGCGTGCCCGGGGCCGCGCATTGCGGACGGGCGATGAGAAGGGGGCTCGCCCCCGGGCGTGACGTCCTGTGCCGCTGTCCGGCCGTCTCGAACGGCGTAGCGGAGGGCCCCGTTCTACGGAGCCGTCACGGCTCGGGCCCCCAGGACTCGGGGCCGACGCCCTGCCAGTCGAAGAGGGCCGGGTCGGTGAGGTCGAGGTCCTCGGCGTCTGCCATGCCTGCCCGGTAGAGGAGCTCCCGGACGTCCCTCTCGCCGGTCGCCCGGCCGAGTTCCTCGCGCCCGTGGGTCACCAGGCGGCGCCCCTGGTCGTCGGGAGGGTGGATGGTCACTCGGGTCACTTCGGACTCGTCGGTCATGGCTCCAGGGTCGCGGCCGGGGCCCCGGGCCGCACTCAGGCAGTGTCCGGTCGGGTCCGGACCGCCGCATGCGACGGCCCCCGCAGTGGTCGTGTTCGTCGTACGTGTCGTGTTCGTCGTACGGCGGGGGCCCTCCGCCCGCTTCACCTCGCGGCAGCTTCGGGAGACCAGGGCCCTCACGTTCGTCGCTGGTCGTGCCCCGGGGGCCTCAGCCCGCCGCCTTCTCGACCAGCGCCCTGATGCGCTGTTCGTCGGCTGCGGTCAGCTCCTTCAGGGCGTAGGCGGTCGGCCACGTGCCGCCGTCGTCGAGGGCCGCGAGGTCGCTGAAGCCGAGCGTGGCATACCTCGACGTGAACTTCTGGGCGCTCTGGAAGTGACAGAGGACCTTCCCGTCCTTGGCGTACGCGGGCATCCCGTACCAGAGCTTGGGCGTGAGGTGCGGAGCGACGGTTCTGATGATGCCGTGGATCCGCTCGGCGAGGACCCGGTCCGCTTCCGGCATCTCCGCGATCTTCGCGAGCACGTCCCGCTCCGCCGCCGCCTCCTTCTCCGCCCGCGAACCGCGCCGTGCCGCCGCCTTCTTCTGCTCCTGTGCGTGCGCCTTCATCGCGGCCCGCTCCTCGGCGGTGAATCCGTCGTACTGCTCGGTGGTCGTGCCGGAGTTCTCGGGCTCGGACGACTTCGTGGACTGCATGGCAGGTTTCCTCTCGTACAGGGATGAGGCGGGTCGGGGGGTGGGGCCGGGGCCGCGGGGCCGGGGGTCAGGACAGGGCAGGGGCCGGGGTGCCGCTGAGGACGATGCGGCGCGAGCCGGTGGCGTCGGCGGGGACGCCGAGGTCCTTGGCGAGGCCGACGAAGCTGTCGACCTTGACCGGCCGGGACACCGTGAGAGCCAGGCCGGCGAGCCGCACGCCGGCCGGCTGACGCTGCCGGAGCGGGGCGGCGTGCAGCTCCAGCTCGTCGTCGAGGCACCTGCGGCCTCCGGCAGCCGGCCGTTCGCGGTGTACTCGCGCCGCCGGGACGCGCCGGCCGAGGAGCCGTGGACCCGCCACGGGTCCGGTGTCCTCGCAGCCGGTGCCCGGCCGGAGGCCGAGGGTGAAGCCGCGGAATCCGGTGGAGTGTGCTTCGCACGCCCGCAGGCGTACGCGCGTTCCCACTCCGAAGGCGGCGATGGACGCGTGGGATGCGGAGGCGGTGGTGATTGCCATGGCCATCACGCTAGGGGCTGCTCGGCGGCCGGGGCTTCTCGATTCCTGACCGGTCTTGAGACTTGCTTCGCCACGCACGCCGGCATCCCCTCCACCTTGATCGCCGACCCCGCATCGCGGGCCGTACCCGCAGCATCGGCGTCGTCGGCCGCCGCATCCGCCGCCTGGCGCCGAAACGCCCCGGGCGGCATGCCGACCAGCTCGGTGAAGCGGGTGGTGAACGTGCCCAGCGACGCGCAGCCGACGGCGAAGCAGACCTCCGTGACACTGAGGTCGCCCCGCCGCAGCAACGCCGTCGCACGCTCGATGCGACGCGTCATCAGATACGCGTACGGTGACTCACCATAGGCGGCCCGGAACTGTCGGCTGAGATGCCCGGCGGACATGTGCTCGTCGCGGGCGAGCGCCTCCACGTTCAGCGGCTGCGCGTACTCCCTGTCGATCCGGTCGCGGACGCGGCGCAGCCGCGCGAGATCGGTCAGGCGCTGTGCCTGGACGCGTGCGCGTCGCCACTCGGGCTGACACATGAGAACACTCCCCTTTCCTCGTCTTCCATCGAGGTTCCCGAGTGCCTGGGGTGCCTGCTGCAGCAGGCACCCCAGGCACTCGATGGTGATGACCGGCACGCCGGAGTCGACCAGCCGGCCGGCCCAGCCCCTGGTGGGCGGCGGGCGGCACGGTCGGCGGCACGGTCAGCGAAGCTCCTGGATGCGGACCAGGTTGCCGGCAGGGTCGCGGAAGGCGCAGTCGCGGATGCCGTACGGCTGCTCGGTCGGCTCCTGGACGACCTCGGTGTCACCGGCCTGCACCTTCTCGAACGTGGCGTCGAGGTCCGGGGTGGCCAGAAGGATCCAGCCGTAGGTGCCCTTGGCCATCATCTCCGTGATGGTGCGGCGCTCGTCTTCGGTGACCCCCGGGTCGGCCGCCGGCGGCGCCAGAAGGATCGACGTGTCGGGCTGACCGGCCGGGCCGACCGTGATCCACCGCATCCTGCCCTGCCCGACGTCGCTGCGGACCTCGAAGCCGAGGACGTCGCGGTAGAAGGCGAGCGACGCATCAGGGTCGTCGTGCGGGAGTGAAGTCGTGTGAATGGTGATGTTCATGACGGGCAGACTAGAGGCGGCTCCGTGGACCGCGCTTCTCGATTCCTGATCGATCCGGGCACCTCGACACGACCCATGCAGTTGCTTTTGAGCTGCGGAGGACGTTGCCCGGGTGTGACGGGGTGGGGAGCAGAGCAGTTGGTGCGGACCGGGATCCTGACCAAGGTGTTCCCCACCGAGCTGGTCGACGCGGCGACAGCCAAGCACGGCCGGGCTGAGCCGTCCCGCCGACTCCTGCCGGAAGTCGTACGAAGGGGTGCTACGCGTACTGACAGCGGCATCCCAGGCAGCTGGGCCCTCGCACGGGCCGATGGCTCGACCTGGCAAGGAGGTCCGGCCTTCGAGCCGCACGGGAAGGCCGGACTCCGCTGCGGTACACGATCTGCCGCGGCACCGCCTCCCACACAGCGGCTCTCGCCCGCCCGGCCGTGGACGCCGACCGCGTCTCCTTCCGGTTCGACGCGACCGTGACTGCCCACGTGCGATCAAGGAGCCCCGGCGTGAGCACAGGCTGTTCCGTCGCCCTGACCCCCGCACATGTCCCTGAGGCCAGGCGACGTGCGTCTCCTATGCTCTGGCCATGGACGGACACCCGGGCCTGACGGCATTGATCGAATCGGCCTGGAAGGAGTTGAGCGGCTCCGATGCGGGCCGCCGGGACCTCTGCCTCGATGTCGTCGGCGACGTCCTGGAGACGGGTCGCCTGATGCCGGGTGATGCCGAGCAGGTCGTCGAGCGCCTCGTTACGGTCGCGCTGTCCGGTGAGGGCTACGCGGTGCGGGAGTCCGCGCTGCACGCAGCCTGCACCGCCTCCACGCACTACGAGCTTTCCTACCGGGTGGTGGAGCCGCTCGCCGTCGGTGCGGACGTCTTCGAACCCTTGCTCCTGGACTACGTCCTGGCCGTCCTCGGCGCGACTCACGACCAAGCGGCGCTGCCGGTTGTCGAGCGGTTCCTCCAGCACCCCCACCCCGAGGTGCGCAGGGCGGCGGCCGAGGCAGTGAACGAACTGCGTTGGAGCCGGCAGAGCCCGCTCGGGAAGGAGCGACCCAGTAGCTCCGGGGCTCAGGTGGCCCCGCCGTAAGGCAACTGCATGGGCCGGCCGGCCAGGTGCGGGGAGTTGACGGGGAACTCGCCGGGGCGGCAAGGGGCGCTGGTCGGGCACGGGCGCTATTCGACGCGGTGGGCTTTGTGCCGGGTTACCCGCAGCCGCGCTTCCGCGGGGAGTCGGGTCCGGCCCGTTGATCGGCGGGCGCGATCCAGCGGACCGTCGCACAGCCGTTGGAGGACGGGACCGGGTTCGCTGTCGGGGTCGAGGGTGAGCTGGAGGTGGGCTTCCGGGTGTCCGTGGGAGCCGTCCAGCCGGGCCCGGGCCCGTTGGACGCCGGGCTGCTGCCCGGCGTCTGCGGCCAGGGCGTCGCCGAGAGCACGGTCGTGCAGTTCCACTCCCTCCAGCTCGGGCGGTTCCCCGAGGGGTATGCGGCCGGGGTGGGTGCGGCGCAGTTGCGCCAGCAGCCACCACAAGGCGAGCAGGACGATGAGGGTCAGGGCGGCGATGACCGCGGGCCACCACCATGCTTCTCCCGTCCAGCGCGTGCGGGCGGCGTCGTCGAGGAGGACGTCGCGGGGAGTGGTCAGGGGCCAGCCCCCGGCCGGTGTCAGGCCCGCGCGCCGGTACAGATCGAAGCCGCCCGCCAGAACCAGGACGCCCGTGCCGAGCAGGACCACTCCTGTCAGGGCCAGCAGGAACCGGTTGACTGCGGATTTCCTCTTCATGGGATCCGTTTCCTGTCTCTTGCCCGCCGGTGGGGCCTCCGGACGTGTCACTTCCGGCGTGTTCGGACCCGTACGGCGAGCGAAGGCGGGTGGGCGAGGGTGAGCCGGTCGAGTTCTTCTCCCAGGGCGGCCAGGAGATCAGCCCTGACTCGGGCCGGGTCACGGAAACGCACGTCCGCGCGCGTACCGATGCGGTGCCGGCCCATGCGGATCCTGACGCCGCTGACGCCGGGGACGCGCATGGCGGCGTCCCGCAGGAGGAAAGCCGCTGCCTCGCGGTCCAGTACGGCACGCACCTGCGCGTCGGGGGTTTTGAGGGGCAACTGGTGACGCAGGCCCGGGGTCACCGCCAGCGCGATCAGCCAGAGGCCGAGGACGGCGATGACGGCGGCGCCGATCCGGACCCACAGGTCATCCAGCGGGCGGGTCGCCAGTTCGTCGGCGAGGCGGACGCGCCAGGCGGCGGCGGGCTGACCCGCGCGAACCCTTGCGATGTCGAACAGGAGGATTCCGGCCGCGGCCGCGATGAGCAGGGCGGTGAGGGCGGCGGGGATCCGTCGTGGGGACCACGGGCGACGCGTGGTGTGCGTGCTGCGCGGGGTGTGCGCGCTACGGGGGTCCGGGCCGACCGGAGGCTGCTTCGTCAGCTGTCCGACCGTGCGGGAAGTGACCTCGTCGATGCCGGCGGGGTGCTCCGTCCCGGCCGGGGGGTCTTGGTCCCGGTTCATGCCGGCTCTCCTTCCCGAGGAACCCGAGGGGACCGCCGTCGGGCTCATTGCACACGTCGGTGTTCCAGCCCGTCGGAGAGGACCAGGTGCTCGATGGCGAGGGTGACCTCGGTGATGCGCAACCCGGTCAATTGGGAGACCCGTCTGCTGACGTGGTCCTGTACCGCGCGGGAGGCACCGGCGAGGTTGGTCGGGTAGGGCAGGTCCATGGTCAGGCCCAGCCTCGCTGTTCCGCCCCCGACCGTGGCGGAGGCCCGCGGCGGGGCCAGCTCCGCCTGACGAGGCGAGGTGGCGGCGTGTTCGGCCAGGGCCTCCCGTGCGGCGCGGACCGCGATGCGTGCCACCACCCTTTCCGGTATCACCGTGGCGCCGCGTTCGGCCGCCGGTATGACCGACGGGGTCGGGGGTGCTGCTCCCGCGGGCGAAGCAGCGGCAGGTCGTGAGGTCACCGCCGGTCCCGGGAACCCGTGAAGTCGGACATCTTCAGGTCGCCCTGCAGCATGCGGCCGGCCATCAGGCCCACCAGGCCCAAGAACGCCACGAGCAGGAACGCCCAGAACCCGCCGAAGAATGCGGCGAAGCCCAGGGCCATACCAGCAAGCAGGCCTGCGGTTGCTGCGCTCATCTCACTCACCTGTTCTTCACGTCGTTCGCTGCTCGCCCGGGCCCTGCCGGGGCGGGTTGCGGATCACTGCACGCGGCCTTCGCCGTCTTCCTCGGTCTCTTCATCGGGGAGGTGGACGTCGTCCACGGCGATGTTCACCTCGACGACCTCCAGTCCGGTCATGCCCTCCACGGCCGTGATGACGCTGGTTCGGGTGTCGGCGGCGATGTCCACGATGGAAACGCCGTACTCGACGACCACGTCGAGATCGATGGCGGCTTGCCGTTCGCCCACCTCGACCTTCACGCCGCGACTCACGCTGGACCGGCCGCCGGGGACCTTGTCCGTCACCGCCCCGAGCGTGCGGGCCATGCCGGAGCCGAGGCTGTAGATGCCCCGCACCTCGCGGGTGGCCATGCCCGCGATCTTCTCGACCACGCTGTCGGAAATGGTCGTCCGGCCCCGTGCCTCCGGAGCCGTCCCGGCGCCGGCGTCGCCCTTGGACTGGCCGGCAGCCCGCGGCTCCCCGCCGGTGCGGCTCACGGGGGCCGTCCCCTCGGAGCGCGGCTCGTTCCCCTGCCCGGTGGGGTTGATGGTGTCCGACATGAGGACCTCCCATGGTGTCCGTCCCGGGCGCCGGTACGGTGCCCCACAGCTTTAGACACACCCGCAGCGCATTCGTCACTCCGGACGCGCCGGCGCCCTTCCCATACCATCGAAGAGTGCGTGTGCAGGCCGCGACGACCGACTTCGGCAGAAAGCGAGCGGCGGATGCGCAACCGGACCACACCCCCGCCCCTGCCCCAGCCCCTGCACGGGGCGGACCTCCCGCTCCGGCCGGGCCGGCGGCCGCTCGCCCGCGCCGCGACGAGCGGGGAAGCGCCCGATGACCTGGACGACGACGTGCTGGCCGTCCGGGCTTCCGAAGGGGATGACGATGCCTTTGCCGTCCTCGTCCGCCGGCACAGCAGTCGCCTGCTCGCCCTGGCCCAGCATCTGCTCGGTAACCGAGCCGATGCTGAGGACGCCGTCCAGGACGCTCTGCTCAGCGCCTGGCGGCGGCTGCCGGAATTCCGTCATGGCGCCTCGTTCGGCACCTGGATGTACCGCATCGTCGCGAACCGTTGCCTCAACACCATGCGTCACCGGTCTCGTCCTCTGCCCTTGGACAGCGTCCCCGAACCCGCTGCCGCGGATGCGCACAGCTCACCGCCCCGGGTGGCTGAGTCGGACGCAGCGGCGGCCGCCCTGGCGCGGGCGCTCTTGGAACTCCAGCCGGAGCTGCGCGTGTGCTGGGTCCTGCGGGAGCTGCACGGTCTGCATTACGAAGAGATCGCCCAGGTGGTGGGCCGCAGCGAACAAACAGTGCGTGGCAGACTCTTCCGTGCACGACGCGCTCTGATGGAGGCGATGCGCCCATGGCGCTAGACGATCCGCACCTCCCCTCCGGCGATGGTCCTGAGACCGCGGGTGGCACCATGGCCGAACCGTTCATGGTCTCCGACGCCGAGATGCTCGCCGGCGCGGAGCTGCTGCCCTGCGGACGCCCCCTCGGCCGGGCCTGGGAACAGGCCCGCGACCCGGTCAGCGCGGCGGATCCGCACACCGCCCAGTGCCCCTACTGCCGTGAAGGCGTC
>NZ_JBHWJJ010000092.1:0-33566 GCF_042732005.1 Streptomyces sp. NPDC059851
GGCGGGGACGGTGCGCAGGCGGGCCCGCCGGTACCGGGCCCGGGTATCGACATCGAGGAGATCGCCGTGCCGGCCGACGCGACCGGGACCGCCGTGTTCGGACCGGGGGAGCAAGCCCTCCTGGCTGCCTGCCAGGAGGGCTCCGGGGAGGCGCCGGAAGTGTGGTTCACCCGTTTCTGGGCGGCCAAGGAGGCCGTCGCCAAAGCGGAGGGCACCGGCTTCGCGGGCCGTCCCCGGGACATCGCGGTGACGGCCGCGCACCCCGACCGGCTGACCGTCCGCGTCCGCCGACCGGCCACGCCCCAACCCCCCGGGACACCGCTCGACCGGAACACGCCGGAGGTCCCGGCCCGCGTGTACCGGGTGGACTGCGTACGGGTCGCCAATCCGCCCGGACTCCCGCCGCGCTCGTACGTCGTGGCGTGGACGAACGGCCCGGACCCGGAACCGCCGGGTGCGGGCGCCGACCGTGACGAGGGGAGCGAGTCGTGACGACCAGCCGGCCCGGCGTGTCCGAGGGCGCCGACGAGGCGGAGGTGCTCGCCGAACTGACCTCCATGATCCGGCAGGTACTGGACGGATACGAGGTGGAGGAGGGCGAGGTCACCATGCGGACCCGCTTCGGGAGCGACCTGGAACTGGAGAGCATCGACCTGGTGACGCTCGCCGGGCTGCTGGAGGAGCGCTACGGGGGCGCGGTGAACTTCGCCGAGTTCGTGGCCGGCATGGAGCTGGAGGAGATCATCGAACTGGACGTGGGCAGGCTGGTCGAGCACATCTGCCTGTGCCTGGACGCCGCACACGGGACCGGCCCGCGATGACCGTCCTCGACACCGGCCGGGTACGGCTGCACGTGCAGCGCCTCGTGCCCACGGACGGCGGCGGGGCGCGGGCCACCGTCGTACTGGTCCACGGCCTGCTCACCGACAGCCTCGCCAGCTACTACTTCACGGTGGCGCCGGCCCTGGCCGCCGCCGGACTCGACGTGGTCATGTACGACCAGCGGGGGCACGGCCGCAGCGGACGCCCCGCGTCCGGGTACGGCCTCGACGACGCCACCGGGGACCTGGACGCCCTGCTCGCGGGGCTCGACGTGCCCGGACCGGTGCACCTGGTGGGCAACTCGTACGGAGGGACGGTCGCCTTCGCGTACGCGCGGCGGCGCCCGGAGCGGGTGGCGAGCCTGGTGGTCGTCGAGTCGGAACCGGCCACTGCCGCGTGGGCGGTCAAGTTGGCGGGTCTGCTGGAGCGGGTCCGCCACGAGATGAGCGTCAACGAGGGCGCGGCCCTCGCCTGGATCGCCGCCCACCACGGCGGCCACACCGCCCGCCTGGCGAAGTCCGCCGGACGGCTGGTGCGGGACACGACCATCGCCCGGGACATCCCGGCCAGTCCCGTGCTCGACGACCCGCAGATCCGCACCATCCGCTGCCCCGTCCTGGCGCTCTACGGTGCCGACTCCGACCTGGCCGGACAAGCCCCCCGGCTGCGCGCGCTGCTGCCGCACTGCACCACCGAGCTGGTGCCGGGCCTGAGCCACTCGGTGCTGGTGGAGGCGCCCGGTCGGGTGGGGGACGCGATCCGGAACTGGGTCGGCCGCCACGAGCCTTCCCGTTCCCGGGGGGAGCGCGTGGCGGTCGGGCCGGAGGTGCACGGCCGGTGAGTTCCTTCCTGTTCGTCGTGCCGCCGCTGGTCGGGCACGTCAACCCGGTCGTGGGGGTGGCGTCGGTGCTCGCCGCCCGGGGCCACCAGGTGGCCTGGGCGGGCGAACCCGCGCTGGTCCGTCGTCTGGCCGGTCCGGAGGCGGCGGTCCATCCCTGTCCGGCCGAAGGGCCGGGCGGGCCGGGCGGGGGCGCGTTCGACGTAGTCCGGCCGCCGGACCTGCGCGGTCCCGAGGCGCTGCGCTTCCTGTGGGAACGCTTCCTGGTGCCGCTCGCCGAGGTCATGGCACCGGGGGTGCGGGAGGCGGTCGACGTCTTCCGTCCGGACGTGGTCGTCGCCGACCAACAGGCGCTCGCCGGAGCGCTGGTGGCCGAGGACCTGGGTTTGCCCTGGGCCACGTCGGCGACGACTTCGGCGGAGTTCGCGGACGCCCTCGCCCCGATGCCGCGGGTCGCCGCCTGGAACGACACACTGGTGGCGGGCCTGCGCGAACGGATCGGGCATCCGGGCGGCACCGGCGACCCCCGGTTCTCCCCCCACCTCGTCCTCGCCTTCAGCACCCCCGAACTGGCTGGTCCCGCCCTGCGCGGCGGCGACCGCGTCCGCTGGGTCGGCCCTTCGCTGGCCGCCCGGCCCCGCCCCGCCCCGTTCCCCTGGCACCGGCTCGATCCCGGCCGGGCCCTGGTGCTGGTGACGCTCGGGACCGCGAACGCCGGCGTCGGCGGGCGTTTCCTCACCGAGACGGCGAGCGCGGTACGGGCCCGGGCCGGGAGGGTGCAGGCCGTGGTGGCCGATCCGGAGGGGGCGCTCGGCGAGCAGACCGGGGATCCGGACGTCATCGCGCTGCCCCACGTCCCGCAGCTCGCCCTGCTGGAGCGGGCCGCCGCGGTGGTCTGCCACGCGGGTCACAACACCGTGTGCGAGGCACTGTGGTTCGGGGTGCCGCTGGTCGTGGCGCCCATCCGCGACGACCAGCCGGTGATCGCCGCACAGGTGGCGGACGCCGGGGCGGGCGTCCGGGTCCGCTTCGGACGGGCCGGTGCCGCCGCCATCGGCGCGGCGCTGGACACCGTACTGGGTGATCCGCAGGTCGGGGCGGCGGCCGCGAAGGTCTCCGCCGCCTTCCGTGCGGCAGGAGGCGCGACCGCCGCGGCGGACCATCTCGAACGACTGGCAGCTCAGGAGGCCCCCGCATGAGTTCCGCACCCCACGCAGACGGCACGCGCGACGCCCGCGGTACCGGCACCCCTCCCGCCACCGGCCGTACGGGGCGCAGGGAACACGCCGCCCGGGTGGCCGCGCTGCGCGCCGCCTACCGGCAGGAACTCGCGGAGGGCACCGGCGCCTTCTTCGAGGCCCGACAGCACCGGTGCCCCTGGTGCGGCTCGGCCCGGCTCGGCGGCCGGCTGCGCACCACCGACCTCCTGCAGCACAAGCCGGGCGAGTTCAGCCTGGACCGGTGCCACGACTGCGGGCACATCTTCCAGAATCCGCGGCTCAGCCCCCGCGGACTCGCCTTCTACTACCGGGACTTCTACGACGGCCTGGGCGAGCAACGCCTCGGCGGCGTGTTCGCCGGCCGCACCGCGTCCTACCGGGCGCGGGCCGCGTCGGTGCGCCCGCACCTGGCCGGCCGCCCGGCCGAGTGGCTGGACGTGGGCACCGGACACGGTCACTTCTGCGCGAGCGCCGCGGAGGTCCTGCCCGAGGTGGTCTTCGACGGCCTCGACCGCTCCGACGGCGCGGAGCTGGCCGAGCGGGCCGGCCGGGTGCGCCACGGGCACCGCGGGACGTTCACGGCGCTCGCAGAGAGGATGCCGGCAGCGTACGAAGTGGTCAGCATGTTCCACTACTTGGAGCACTCGACCGACCCGCAGGACGAGCTGGAGGCGGCGCACGCCGTACTGCGCCCGGGCGGGCTGCTGGTGATCGACGTACCGGACCCGGAGAGCCGCTGGGCCCAGCTGCTGGGCCGCTGGTGGCTGCCGTGGCTCCAGCCCCAACACCTGCACCTCGCGCCGGTGGCCAACCTGCGCCGGCGGCTGACCGGGACCGGTTTCACGGTACTGGCGCAGGAGCACGTGCAGGCGCACGACGCCGTGGACCTGGTGGCGGCGACCTGGCTGGCCCTGGACGCGCTGGCACCCCGCGAGGACCTGCCCTGGCTGCCGGAACCGCCCGGGGCGGTGAGCCGGGTGCTGCGCGGCACCACCCTGCTGGCCGGGGTGCCGCTGCTGCTGGCGGCCACCCTGCTGGACCGGGCGGTGGCCGGGCCGCTCGCCGGGCGGTGGGGACTGACCAACGCCTACCGGCTGGTCGCTCGACGGGAGGCGGACTGACCCGGCAGACGGTCACCGACCGTCAGCCGGCCCAGCCGGGCCAGCCGGTGAAAGGGGCCAGGACCGCGGCGATCCGCATCGATGAGGTCGAAGTGATCCACGCTGTGGACGGAATGCCCGGCCGTCGGCGGGCGCGGGTCCGGTGGGACACCTCCGACGGACGGGCGGACGCAGTGGACGCCCCCCGGGCTTCGAGCGTGCGGCGATGGTCGGCCCACCGCCGCCCGCGGGCCGGATCAGCAGGTGTCAGCGGCTGGATCCGGTTCACATTGGCTCAGCGATCACACGCTTCCGACCGGGTGACCGGCTCGTCGGAGCGACGCGCTAGCCGATTCCGGAGTTGCCGATACCCGCGGTGCCGATGCCCGTGTTGCCGATGCCCGCGCTCCCGATGCCCGAGTTGCTGATGCCCGCGTTCCCGATGCCCGAATTCCAGATACCCATGTTGCCGATACCCGAGTTCCCGATGCCCGAGTTCCCGATGCCCGAGTTGCCGATGCCGTCGGCGCTGGCCGCCGCGGCTCCCCCGAGACCGAGGGCCGCGGCGGCGCCCAGTACGACGGTGAAACGGAGAAGACGTGCACGCATTGCATTCCTCCTGTGTGCGGTGCGTTTGCAATACATCACTAGCATTCGGATCATCGGGGGACCCGGCACGTGCGCCGGAGGTGGCCGTGTCGGCACCGGCTGGCGTACACGCTGCCCGCGACGGAGGCGACGCTGCGCGCAGGGAGGCCGACATCGGAGGGCGCCGCACCGCGCCGTCCGGCACGGCGGGCGGGCCGGCCTCGGACGCGGCTCCGGCACGCGGCAGAGGTCGGCCCGCCCCGGCGCGGGTTGCGCGTGGCCCCGGCGGCCGGACCGGGCGCCGGCCCCGGTGCGCGGCGTTGCTCGCGCACCGTCGGCACGGGCCGGCGGGGGCTCATCAGCAGGTGATGGTGACCTCGTGGACGACCGGCCGGGCGGCCCAGGGGTAGGAGGCCACGCCGAAGGTGCCGCGGACGGTCGAGCCGCAGGGGGCGGTGGCCGCCAGGCCGTGAACGTCGAGCGTGGTGGAGGTGAAGATGACCCGCCTCTCCTGCGTATCGAACGAAGTACCGCCCACGACCGCGGCGGACAGCGTCGTGAACAGCTCCTTCGGCGCGGGTGCCGGGCTACCCGGGGAGGGCGGGCCCGCGAGGCTGACCCTGCCGTAGAACTCGACGACGTCACCGGTGACGTCGGCGCACAGCCTGGTGGCCAGGCCGGCCTGGAGCGCCGAGTTCCCGCAGGAAGTGACGGTCTCGGTGGCGGCAGCGCCGACAGGAGGGGCGGCGGCGGCGGGGGCCGTCGCGAGAGCGGTCAGGCCGGCTACGCCGACCGCGAGAAGGGCTAAGCGGTGCATGGGGACTCTCCTTCGTCCTTGGAACGCGCCCGGGGACCCGGGAGCTCATGGCATGTGATATTTCACATGCCATGAGAATAGAGGATGATCAGAACCTGAACTCCTCGCACCGTCCCCGCACCTGGACCGTGACCGCGCGGCCCGGGGCGACCGACGGGGTGGCGTTCGACACCCGTGTCGTGCACCTCCGGCTGCCCTCCGACGCCGCCCGCCGGCCCCACCGGGTCCTGCTCGTCCCGAGCGCCCCGTCCGTGGCCGCTGCCCTGCGGCCGCTGCGCGCCTGGTACGCCCGCGACCTGCCCCCGATGCCGGTCCCCGAGGGCGCCCGTACCCCCGTGCACTTCACCTGGTACGCCTTCAACCAGGACGTCACCGCCGCGGAGGTCGAGGCCCGGGCCGCGCTCGCCGCTCCCCTGGGCTGCGGCACCCTCGTCCTCGACGACGGCTGGCAGCAGTACGGCCACGGGCGGGGCTGAGCCGGCCTCGGCGACTGGCGGCCCGAGCCCGACGAGTTCCCCGACTTCACGGGCCACGTCGCCGCCGTCCGCGCCCTGGGCCTGCGCTACCTGGCCTGGACCGCCGCCCTGTTGCTCGGCCCGGGCGCCGACTGCCACGCCCGCTGGGCCCCGTACGCCCCCGCCCCGACGACCGTGCCCGGCGCCCGGGTCCTCGACGCGCGCCGTCCCGAGGTCCGCCGTCACGTCGTCGACGTGTGCACCCGGCTCGTCCGCGACCACGGACTGGACGGCCTGAAGCTCGACTTCCTGGACGAGGCCGCGCTCTACGCGGGCGACGGCCGCGGAGACGTCGGCCGCGCCATGGCCGCCCTGCTCGCCGCGGTCCGGACCTCGCTGGAGCGAGTACGCCCCGAAGGGCTGCTGCTGGAGCTCCGCCAGCCCTGCACCGGCCCGGGCACCGCCGCCTTCGGGAACCTGCTGCGCTCCTTCGACTGCCCGGCCGACGCCGCCGCGGGCCGGGTCCGCACCCTGGACACCGCGCTGCTCGCGGTCGGCGGCGCCGTCCACTCCGACATGCTGCTGTGGTCCGCGCAGGCACGCGTGGAAACGGTGGCCCGGCAGCTGATCGGCGCCCTGCACGCCGTCCCGCAGCCGTCGGTGGGTCTGGACCGGATGCCCGAGGCGCACCGGGCGACCGTCGCCTCTGGCTGCACCGATGGCACCGCAACCGCGACCTGCTGCTCGACGCCGAGGTGGAGCCCGGTCGCCCCGGCGAGCTGTACCCGCTGGTGCGCGCCACTGCGGGGGACCGCTGCCCGATCAGCGTGCACGGCGACCTGGTCGTCCCGCTCGACCCGGCCGCCCATCGCCGGGTGGAGCTGGTCAACGGGTCCGCCGGGGAGGTGCTGACGCTCGCGGTGCGCGGCGGTCCGGCCGAGATCACCCGGGTGGTCCACGCCCCGGACGGCCGTATCATCGAGTCCACGTCGGCCCGGTTCGGGGAAGGGCCGCACACCCTGGCCGTCCCCGCGGTGGCCCGGCGTCACTCACGATCACGGAAGGACGGCGATGAGGGTCGGCATCACCGACATCGCGGCCCGCGCGGAGGTCAGCGAGGCGACGGTCAGCCGGGTCACCAACCGCCGCCAGGGCGTGGCGCGCAAGACCCGGGACGCGGTCGAGCAGGCGATGACCGAGCGCGGCTACGAGCGCAGCACCCAGGGCCGGCTGGTGGCAGTGGTCACCGACCACGTCTCGAACCCGTTCTCCGCCGACGTCGCCGAGCGCATCGAGTCCGCCCTCGCACCGCACGGCCTGAAGACGGTGCTCTGCCCGGCCTTCGCGGGCGGTGTGCAGGAGTACGACTTCGTCTCCTCGCTGGTGGACAAGGGCATCGCAACGGTGGTCTTCCCCTCCGCGTCCAACACCGTCGAGGGCGCCGACACCGAAGCGTACGAGCTGCTGCGCCAGCGCCGCGTGCCGTACGTGGGCGTCAACGGCGAGTTCGCGGACGGCGTGGCGGTCCCCGTGTTCTCCACCGACGACCTGCTCGCCGCCGAGCTCGCCGTGGACCACCTGTACCGGCTGGGCCACCGCAGGATCGGCATGGCCTCCGGGCCGGCGGGCAACCGTCCGGCCGACCGCCGCGTGCAGGGCTTCCTGACGGCCATGGCACGGCGCGGGATCGAGGACGCGGTAGCGTCACCGAGTTCACCGACCCCCGCTGACCACCGTCCGGCAGCCCGCCGACCGGCTGGGGCTGGAGGTGGGCCGCAGCGTGCTGGCGCTGGTCGGCAACGGGGACGCACCCACCGGGGAGCTGATCTTCGACCCCGAGCTGGTCGTACGCGCCTCCACCGCCCCTGCCCCCGCCCCCGCCGGTAGCTGACCGGCCGCCGGCCACCCGCCCGCGCACCCACACGACAGATCAGGCGAGGACGTGCACAGGACCGTCACCGAACTCGCGGACGGCCGCGAGCTCATCTACTACGACAGCGCCCCCGGCCGGGACCGTCGGGCCCCGGACCGGCGGCCGTTGGACCGCGTCGAGAGCGTTCCCGAACTCCGCCGGGACCCGGCGACCGGCGACTGGGTCGCGATCGCCGCCCACCGGCAGTCGCGCACCTACCACCCGCCTGCGGACGCCTGCCCGCTCTGCCCCACGCGGGAGGGCAGGGAGAGCGAGATCCCCGCCGCCGACTACGAGGTGGCCGTCTTCGAGAACCGCTTCCCCTCCCTCTCCGGTCCGACCGGACGCTGCGAGGTGGTGTGCTTCACCCCCGACCACGACGCCGGCTTCGCCGACCTCACCCCCGGGCGGGCCCGGCTGGTGCTGGACGCCTGGACCGACCGGACCGCCGAACTGTCCGCCCGCCCCGGTGTGGTCCAGGTGTACTGCTTCGAGAACCGCGGCCCAGAGATCGGCGTGACCCTGTCCCACCCGCACGGCCAGATCTACGCGTTCACCGCCACGGCGCCCCGGACCGCCAAGCACCTCGCCGCCGCGGCCGCCCACCGTGCCGCGACCGGCCGGAACCTGTTCGAGGACCTGCTCGCCGAAGCCCGCGCGGCCACCGAACGCGTGGTCCTCGGCGGGGAGCACTGGACCGCCTTCGTCCCGTACGCCGCCCGCTGGCCGTACGAGGTGCACCTGTACCCGCACCGCAGGGTGCCGGACCTGACCCGGCTCACCGAGGCGGAGCGCGCCGAGTTCCCGGTCCTCTACCTGGACCTGCTGCGCCGGTTCGACCGCCTCTTCGGGCCGTCGCGGCGTACCCCGTACATCGCCGCCTGGCACCAGGCCCCGCTCATCGGCGGTGGGGAACTCGCCCTGCACCTGGAGCTGTTCACCGTCCGGCGGACCGCCGACAAGCTCAAGTACCTGGCCGGGACCGAGTCCGGCATGGAGGCCTTCATGAACGACGTGGCCCCGGAGACGGCCGCGCAGCGCCTGCGGGAGGTGCGATGACCCCCTCCGCCGCGTCCGCAACAGCCGTGCGCGAGGAGTTCCTGCGGATCCACGGCCGCGCCCCCGAGGGCGTCTGGGCCGCGCCCGGGCGGGTCAACCTGATCGGTGAGCACACCGACTACAACGACGGCTTCTGCCTGCCCATGGCGCTGCCGCAGGCCACCGTGCTCGCCGCCCGGCGCCGGGACGACGGCCTGCTGCGGCTGCACAGCGCCCAGGGCGACGGCCGGACCACCGAACTGCGGGTGGCGGACCTCGCCCCGGGCGGGACGGCCGGCTGGACCCGCTACCCGGCCGGGGTGGTCTGGGCGCTGCGCGAGCGGGGCCTGCCCGTGGGCGGCGCCGACCTGTACCTGGACAGCTCCGTGCCCACCGGCGCCGGACTCTCCTCGTCCGCAGCCCTGGAGTGCGCGGTGGCCTTCGCGTACGACGAGCTCCACGGGCTGGGCCTGTCCCGGCCGGAGCTGGCCCGGGTGACCCAGTACGCCGAGAACGCCTATGCCGGGGTGCCCTGCGGGATCATGGACCAGATGGCGTCGGTGTGCTGCACCGGCGGGCATGCGCTGCACCTCGACAGCCGCAGCCTGGAGGTGCGGCAGGTGCCCCTCGACCTCACCGGGCACGGGCTGCGCTTGCTGGTACTGGACACCCGGGTCCGGCACGACCTCGCCGACGGGGCGTACGCGGCCCTGCGGGCCGGGTGCGAACGGGCCGCCGGCCTGCTGGGCCTGGCCGCCCTGCGGGACCTTGCCGAGGCGGAGCTACCCGCGGCGCTGGTGCGGCTGCCCGCCGACCTCGTCCCGCTGGTCCGGCACGTGGTCACCGAGAACGCGCGGGTGGAACGGGCCGTCGAACGGCTTGCGGCGGGCGACCCCGAGTCCCTGGGCCCGCTGCTGACCGAGGGGCACGCCTCGCTCCGGGACCAGTACGGGGTTTCCTGTCCGGAGACCGACCTGGCGGTGGAGGCCGCGGTCGCCGCTGGAGCGCTGGGTGCCCGGATGACCGGCGGCGGTTTCGGCGGCTCGGTGATCGCCCTGGTCCCGACCGGGGAGGCCGCGGCCGTGACCCGGGCCGTGGCGGACGCCTTCGCTGCGGCCGGCTTCGGTGCGCCGGCCGTGCTGGAAGCCGTACCGTCGGCGGGCGCCCGCCGGATCGACTGAGGGCCGCCCGTCCGCTGGGGGGCTGACGTTTTGCCGTCCCGCCCGCGCGGGCACACTTCCTCGCCTCCTTCCCCGCCTACTCCTCCAGGGCCGCGCAG
The DNA here is from genome assembly GCF_042732005.1 of Streptomyces sp. NPDC059851. Classification (NCBI taxonomy): domain Bacteria; kingdom Bacillati; phylum Actinomycetota; class Actinomycetes; order Kitasatosporales; family Streptomycetaceae; genus Streptomyces; species Streptomyces sp. NPDC059851. The sequence continues at coordinate 10,070 of NZ_JBHWJJ010000092.1, forward strand.
GCGTCGGGGCGGCTGCCCGGGGGGAGGAGTTTGCGCTCGGCCCCGGACAGGTCGCGGGCGGCCAGCTCGCAGGCGCGCCGGCGCCAGGTCTCCGGGTCCAGCGGCAGCACCTCCACGGCCGAGCCCTCCGACCAGGCGAGCCGTTTGCCGTCCGCCGACCAATCGCCCGTCGCCCCGTACCCGGGGGTGAAGTGGTACAGCTCCGTGCCCCGCTCCACGTCCCAGAACGTGAAGGAGTTGGCGGTGGCCGCGGTGCTCAGCCGGGACGGGAGGGGGAAGCCGTTGAGCCACTGCACGCCCTGGTAGGCCAGCGTCCGCCAGGTGTGCTCGTCCATGTCGCGGATCCTGAGGACCCCGTCGGTGGTGACCACGGCCAGCAGCCGGCCCGTCCGGTCGAATCCCATCTGTCGGGGCGGGCCCTTCTCGGAGGCGAAGCTCTCGACGACCTTGCCCTCCTTGAAGTCCCAGATCTGGATCTCGTCTCCCCCCGAGCGGACCGCCGCCTGTTCGTGACCGGCGCGGGCCACGCCGAAGACGGTGGCCGCCGCGTTCGACAGGTCGACCGGTTCCTGGACCGACGGCCGGTACGTCTTCCCCGCCTGGGCTCCGGACCGGAGGTCCCAGCGGGACACGTAGGAGACTGCCGAGACCACGGCGTGGTCGTTGCCGTCGAACCAGACGTTGACCCAGGCCGGGGGCCGGCCCGTACGGGGATCGGCGCGCGCCGGATCGATCCCCGGGGGAGCCGGCAGCCCCAGGCGGCGGACCTCGGCGAGCTCCGGGCCGGCGCCGGCCGGCTGCAGGTCCCACACGAGGACCCCGAGGCCGTCGGTCGTGACGGTCAGCAGCCGCCTGCCGTCCGGGCTGAACAGGGGGTAGCTGCGGGCGAGGGGGGTCGAGGGGCGCACGGCCGCGAGCTGGCGGCGCGTCTTCAGGTCCCACAGGCGCAGGGTCCCGCCGTCCGCGTCGACGCTGGCGACCCGGCCGTGGTCCGCGTCCACGGACCGGATCAGGCTCGTGAGCATGGCACTGTCGAAGCCGGTCGGGGCGGGCACCCGGGCGACGACGACCGTGCCGCCCGCGCTGAGGGCCACCTTCATGTCATCGGGAGGACCGGCGAGGCTCACGGCCGGCAGTGCGGCCGAGCCCGCGACGAACTCGTCCTGCTGGGCGGGGGCGGGCAGGTCGAGGGTCGCGGGCCGTCCCTCCTGGAGGTCCATCACCAGGAACCGGTACCGGCCCAGGCTCGCCCCGAACCGCTGCGCGGGGTTGAGCAGGAAGCGCCCGGTGCGGTCGAGCCGGGGCACGTACAGCGGGCAGACCAGGCCCAGCTGGCTCGTGCTGTACTGCTTCTTCACCCTGGGCTGCCCGGTCAGGTCCCAGGCCTGGAGGATCCCGTCGGTGGTGCACCGGACGAGCGTGGAGCCGTCCCCGCTGACGGTGACCGGCCCGACGTCCTGGCTGCCCCAGGGCTCCTCGTCGCGGCGGCCGTCGGACAGCTGCCAGCGCACGAGTCTGCCGTTCGCCCCGGCGGCGGCGCCCTCGGGGACGATCCGGCCGATCACGGTGTCGTCGTTCGGCCCGAACCAGGCGTGCGAGACGTTCCAGCCCGCCGGTGGTGCGAGCGTGCTGCCGACGCGTGTTCCCCCGGCCGTCTCCCACACCGAGACCCCTTCTCCGGGGACGGCTGCGAGCAGTCTCCGCGCCGAGGCGTCGAAGCGGAGGTCGGCGGCCGGACGGGCGTTGTCCCGGGCCTGTTCGGTGCCCCGCAGTTTCACCGTCCGCCAGCCGCCGTCGGCCTGCCGGACGCCCACCGTGATGAGACCGTGCGGGGTGGAGGTCACGACGGTGCGACCGTCGGCCGAGGCCGTGACCAGCCGGACGGCGCCTTCCCGGATCTGCGAGAGGTGCGGCGCGCCGGTTCCGAGGTCGGCTCCGAGGACGTCGCCGGAGTGGAGGCCGATGGTGACGCGCTTGCCGTCCTCGCTGATGACCGCGTCCCGGACCGCGCCCTTGCCCTCCAGCACGATCTGCTCGACGTGCCGCATGCGGACGTACTGCTCGAACAGGGTCGTCTGTGCCTCGGGGGTCGGGGCCGTGCGGTGGGCGGCGGCGCCCATCAGGGCCGAGGTGGTGAGCGAGACGTCGTCGAGCCGGACCGCGAGCTGGGCGAGTCTCGGCGAGGCGGCGCGCCGCAGGTCCTCGTCGAGTTTGCCGTTCGCCCCGTAGAGCAACCAGGTAGCCACGACGGCGATGACCAGCAGGACGGCCAGGGCGGAGATCCCCGCCTGCCCGAGCCTCCTGACGCGTCGGGCCTGCGCCGCCTCCTCGGTGCGTCGGGCCCGGCTCGCTTCGAGGAACTCCCGCTCCGGGACGGAGAGTTCGTCTCCCCGGGTCTGGGTCCGGGCGATGGCGGTGTCGAGCGGCGCGCCCGTCAGGAGCTGGTCGCGGGCCTCGTTCAGCTCGTGCCAGCGGTCGAGGTCGTGGCGGAAGGTGGCGCGCCAAGTGAGGAACTCCCGGTCCTGCGCCACCTGGCGGGCCAGGGTGGGCCAGGCGCCGATGAGGGCCTCGTGCGCCAGCTCGACGGTCTGGCCGCGCTCCGGATCCCCGCCGATGACCAGGATCCGCCGCTCCGCGAGCCGGCCGGCGATCCGCCACCGGTCTTCCCCGGCCTCCGCCCGGCCGAGCACCCCGCGCAGCGGGGCCTCGCCCCCCGGCACCAGCCTGACCAGGGCCGTGAGCAGCCGTAGGGCCTCCTCCCGGTCCTCCTCTCCGACGCACTCCTTCCAGGCGGCCTCCGCGTGGCGGCCCAGCGCACCCCGGACCCCGCCGATCTCCTCGTACGAGTTGAACGTCAGGCGGCCCAGGGACCGTTCGTCCCACAGTCGCGCCAGGACGAAGCCCAGCAGGGGCAGGGCACCGGGCTCGGTGCCGGCGTCGTCCAGCATCCGGGCGACCAGCCCGGGGTCGTAGGAGACGGCGGGGACGCGGGCCAGCGGCCGCAGGATCACCTCGGACATCTGGGCACGGGTCATCGGCAGCAGCGGCCGGACGGCGGCCCGGTCCAGGGCCGGACCCAGGACGGGATGTGACAGGGCCGCCTCCAGGAAGTCGGCCCGGAGCGTGACGAGCACCCGCAGCCCGGGAGGATGCGGCTCGGGGAAGAGCAGCCCCACGCCGTCGTCGTCGATGCGCCGGGGGTCGGACAGGACCGCCTCGGCCTGGTCGAGTACGACGAGCAGCCGTTCGGAGCGCGCACCCAGGGCCAGCCGGGCGGCGGCCGGCAGGCCGTGGCGGGTCAGGGACTCCTCCAGGTCCCGCAGCGCAGCCGGCCCGACGCGCGGCTCCGGCCGGGCCAGCCGGGCGAGCTCCGCCGCGAGGGCGGTGCGCACCGGGAGCCCGTCGGCGGCCCGTACCACCAGCACCTCGCTGCCCCGCGCACGCAGCCGCGGAACCACTCCGGCGAGGGCCAGTGAGGACTTCCCGCAGCCCGAGGGGCCGACGAGGGCCACGCAGGGCCGCGGGCCGGAAGCGAGGAGGGCGGTCACGTCCGTGGCTTCGGCGTCCCGGCCGAAGTACACCTCCGCGTCCGCCTCCTGGTAGGTCCCCAGTCCCCGGAAGGGAGAGGCGGGGGTGAGGACCGGGGCGAGCGGGGGGACCTCCTCGACCAGGGTCCGCGTGGGGATCATGAAGCTCTGCCGGGCTCCGGAGAGCTGAGCGGCCACGACCATCCCGACGACGGCGCCGGCCTGCTCGTCCCAGACGGGGCTGCCGCTGAAGCCCTTCTCCACGGGGACGCCCTGCTGGTCGGCGCCCGAGAGCTGCACCCATCCCTCGGCGGTGGCGCCGCGCAGCCGCCCGGCGTGCCACACCCCGCCGGCGGAGGAGGCGGGGAATCCCGCGACGCGCACGGGGTGCTGCCACACGCTCGGCGGCGAGGCCATGGTGAGGGGGGTCGCGCCGGGGATCGGGGCCCTGAGTCGGAGAACGGCGATGTCGCCGGTGCCGTCCTCCCGCACCGGGACCCAGTGCACCACGTCCGCGTCGGCCCGGTCGGCCGCGCCGGACAGGGGCCGGTCGAGGCTCAGGGCACCCGGCGGTGCCGGGACCCGCGTGCGCGGCAGCGCCAGCGCGTCGGCGACGACATGGGCGCAGGTCACGGCCAGCTCCGGGGCCACGAGGAAACCGACGCCGCCGACCGTCCCGTCGGGGCCCGCGACGCGGACGATGGCGGAGCCCAGCGCGGCGTCCGCGTCCGCGGGGCCGCTCGCGGTGGTCATCCCGCCTCCTTACGGAGTGTCGCGCGGGGCCGGGGAGTTCCAGGTCAGGGTGACCGAGAAGTTGGCCGCGGTGGCGGTGCTGGCGATCACGACGTCGGCCTCGGCCGACAGGGAGACCCCGAACTCCAGGGTGATCTCGTCCGGCCGGTGGACGAGCCCGCTCAGCCTGCTCACGAAGCTGTCGGCGATCGGCCGGATGGCGTCGACCATCTCCCCGAAGGAACGTGAGGCCCGCGCCACGGCGCCACCGCGCCCCACCCGCGCCAGCGACTCGTCGACCTCACGGATCTGCACCCGTAGCGTCCCGTCGGTGCCGTCCCCCAACGGGACCTCGACCGTGCGCACGTCGGTACCCATGTTCCGCCCCCGTCCCCGTCCCCGTCCCCGTCGACCAGTGGTCCGGTGTCGCGGCAACTCTCGCACGGGTGGGGGGAGTTGCGGCAAGCCCGGGGGGCACGTGCGCCGGAGATGGCCGAAACCGGACCGCCCGGTGGCGGGTGCCTCGCCCGTGCCGTCACGAGCGGGGGCGGGAGGTCCGGCGCGGCGGGTTCGTACCCGCCGGTCGCCCACTCGGTGTCCTGCCGCTCGCCGTGGTGTTGGGGCGCGCCGGTCCGTTGGAGGAGCGCTACGCCGCCCAGAGTGACCAGGCCGCCCGCAAGTTGGACGGCAGTGGGTTCCTCGCCGAGCCGGGCGTATGCCACGACGAGCGCGGCAACGGGAACGAGGTGGAGCGCCGCGGTGGCCGAGGTGACCGTGAGGCGGGCCACGGCGTAGCCCCAGATCACGAATCCGGCGGCCGCCACACCTACGGTCTGCTGCCCCGTCCGCTGCCGCCGGGCTGCGAACGGCGTCCCCTGTTCGACGCACCCGTCCACCTCGTGGTCCACCCCGCCGACGCGGCCGACCACGGCCTGCGCGCCGGAGCCGCAGCAGACCTCCGACTCTTCGCGCGGGCCCCCTGGTTGTTGCCGGGAACGGGAACGGCCCGCCACGAGATGACGCACCGGGCCTGCGGAGCGGCGGGATTCGTACCGCGCCCGCTAGCCGCGGCCAACGGCCTCACCGTACTGACCGCTCTCGTCGCCCGCCGCGCCGGAGTCGCGCTCGCTCCGGGTCTGGCTCTGCCGTCCGCCTGCCCTGACCTCAGCATCCACCCCCTGGCCGCGCCGGTTCACCGGCGGGTCCGGGCCGCCTACCACGCGGGGCCCGGTGCCCGTCCCGAAATCCGCCGGGTGCGCGACGACCTGGCCGACGCGGCGGCCGACGCGACACGCGAGGGTCACGCGATCGCCGCTGACCAGTGCCGCACCGGCACGCCGGGAAGTGCCGCGCCACCCGCGCCGAAGCTGCCGGCCGGGCGGCGGAGGACGGGATCCGGGCGCGTGAGGGCGCTTCGGGTCGGGTGGCGCTGGGCAAGTCGCTCGCATTGCTCCGGCGTTCGCGGGCAGACGCGCCGAGATGGCACCTGCTGCCGGCCGGCGTCGGCAGCGGGCCCGGCGGGTGACGTACCACCCGTAGCCCGTTGACCGGGCATCGATCCCGTAGGAGGAGGCACACCCATGCGCGGCATAGGCGGCTGCATCGGCCTGATCCTGGTAGGAGCGATCCTCACCTTCGCCAGTGACTGGCAGATGGAAAGCGTCAACCTCGACGTCGTCGGGTTGCTCATGATGGGCGTGGGCACCCTGGGGCTGGCCGTGTACGCGAGCGTCCTGCGCAGGCGCCGTGTCTCGACCGCCCTGCCCGTGATCGACGAGACCCGCGATCGCACCTGAACGGGCGGCCAGAGGGGGCCGGGGCAGCGGGCCGGGGCGCGATGGCAGGATGGCGTCATGGTGACGAATCAGCCGTGGACGGGGCTTCACGGTGACCTGCTGGCGGCGAAGGTCCTGGTGTACGACCCGAGCGGCTTCGCCTGCTCGCTGCCGGTGGCCGAACCGGAGGGGGCCGAGTACGCCGCCTGCGGGTTCACGCTCGATGGCCGCTCGGTCCGGTTCCGGGTGGCCAAGACCACCCCGACGAAGGCGGGCCAGTTCGTCACCGTGTGGCAGCGGTCCGAGGAGGGGCCGATCCGGCCCTTCGACGCAGCCGACGGCGTGGACCTCTTCGTCATCAGTAGCCGCGACGTCGACGGCTTCGGGCAGTTCGTCTTCCCGCGCGAGGTGTTGTGCGAGCGGGGCGTCGTCTCCCGTGACGGTCGCGGCGGGAAGCGCGGATTCCGCGTCTACCCGCCGTGGGTGAGCACGACCAGTCGGCAGGCGAGCAGCACCCAGGCGTGGCAGGTGGGCCACTTCTTCCTACTGGGCCGGGACGGACCTGCCGATCCGGCGCGCGCCCGGGCCCTCTACCACCCGTAGGTGCCGCTCGGAGCCCCGGGGACCCGTCCGTCGCCGACGCCCCCGTCCGCGACCTGGACGGGAGGCCCGAAAGACCTGGACGGCTGATCGCCGCAGCGATCGAGCGGCCCGGCGGGGCGGTGACGCGGTCACTTCAGGCGGTACGTGCACATGGGCGTCTTGCCGTCCTGGTTGTCGGTGACCTTCTTGCCGTCGACGGTGATGGTGCACGCCGCCGGCTTGAGCATGCCGTCGGCGGCCTGTACCGAACCCGGGACCACGGAGACGGTCGTGCCGACGCGCTTCTCGGCGTCGGTCGTGAAGGTGATCGTCTCCGTCTTCTTCCAGGGCAGCGTCACCTGCTCGCCCTTGTTGGACGCCAGGTTGTAGTAGATCTGCGCGGGTCCGGAGCCGAGGACCTCCAGGGTCACCTCGTGGCTGACCGCGCCGCCGCCCGAGGCGGCAGTGCCGGAGCCCGACGGGCTGCTGCTCGCGGTGGCGGCGGGCTTGCCCGGTGCCGTCGAGCCCTTCGCGTTCTCGGACGTGCCCGCGCCGCCACCGCATCCGGTCAGCAGTCCTGCGGCCAGCACCAGAGCCGTACCCGTGACGATCTTCCGCATGGTTTCCCCTCGTTGAACGAAAGTCATGATCCTAACCAGCGCTTCCGCGCCGCTCGGCAGCGGTGCGGGCCCGGTCCGCGGACGGACCGGGCCACCGCCCACCGCCCGTTCAGCCCGCCAGCAGCGCCTCCAGGGCCTCGGCCGACGCCGGATGGCGGTCCACCAGCAGGGCGCCGGACGGCCCCGCGGGCTCCGCCGGAACCCAGTCGCCCGCGCAGCCCAACAGCTCCGCCACCGCGTCGCAGGCCGCCGGATGGGTGTCCAGCAGGGCAGCACGCCCGCCGGTACCCGTGTGAGCGGCCTCCGGCAGGCCGTCGGCCGGCACAGGCGCGGCGAGCCACGGCGGAACCCAGGCGTCCAGGTCGGGCAGCCGGGCGGGGAAGATCCGACCCGCCTCCCGGATCAGGAGCGGGGCCAGGTCGGCGCCCTCCTTGCGCAGGGTGGTGATCAGGGTCGGCAGCCAGGGCAGCAGCACCGGGTCCGGGAGCCGGGCGAACGCGTTCGACACCGCTTCCACGACGAAGTCGGTCAGGCCCGGGACCGGCTCCAGCGCGTGCAGGAGGCCGCTGAGGTACCGCGGGTAGGCGGGCACCACCAGCGGGTTGGCGAGCAGCCCGGTGCACCGCTCGCGCAGCCGTGCCCGGGTCAGCGTGCCCAGCTGGGTCTGCGCGGCCCAGAGCAGCGCCGATTTCGACGGGTCGTCCGGGTGTGACTGGGCGACCGCCAGCTCCAGCTGGGTGCGGTCGCAGCCCAGCGACAGGGCGAGGCCCTCCATGCTGAACAGGAAGCCCAGCATGGCCGCCACCTGGCGCACCGAGGCGTCCTGATCGGTGAACGCGGTGGGCAGCAGGGTGCAGTAGTGCGCGTACCCGGTCTTGGCGAAGGACTCGATCCAGGCCGGCAGCACCGGCTCGCCGGTCCGGTAGTACGTCAGCAGCCGCCGCACCCGGCGCAGCACTTCCGGGGCTCCGTCCACGGTCCGCTCCGCGGCGAGCACCTCCAGTGCCCTGGTGCCCAGTTCGTCGGCGAGGCGGGGGCTGCGCAGGTAGAGGAGCGCGTCCTCGACGGTTCCGAGCACCCCGGCCGCGGTGGCCCGCGGGTCGTACGCGGCCCGGCGCAGCCGCTGCTCCAGCACCTGCTCGATGCTCACGCCCTCGTAGCCGAGCTCGATCAGCGCCCGCTGGTGGGTGCCCAGCGCGAGGTCCCAGGACTCCTGGATGGGCCGCTCGCCGAGCTTGCGGTCGCCCATGATCGGCCGGGCTGCTCCGTCCGGCAGCAGGTACCGGAGGCTCCACAGCACGTCGGAGCAGGCCTCCAGCTCCGGTCGGCCGGCGATGTCCAGCAGGGCCCGCCGCACGCCCCGCTGCTGGAGGTTCAGCCCCAGTGGCGCGAGCCGGTCGTGCACGTCGCGGGCGAGCGGCGGCAGGGCGTCGTAGCCGACCTGGCCGGTGCGGTCGCCGCCCATCATGATCTCCACCAGCCGGCGCACGTCGCGCCGTCCGGGTACGGAGTCCTTCTCGATGCAGGTGACGGCCGCGTCCTGGAAGTCGTACGGGGTCGGCCGGGCCCGGTCCCGCATCCCGGCGAGCAGGATGGACGTTTCGAACACGGAGATGGCGTCCGCGGTGGAGGCGAGGTAGCCGTTGCGGCGGGCTGCCCGGACGATCTCCACCGACCAGCCCAGGAGTTCGGCTTCGTCCAGCCGGTCCAACACGGGCGGGCGGCGCAGGAAGCCGGACAGCCGGTCGCCCGCGGGCCCGGTGGCCGGATCCGGTACGGGGACCGGCGCCGGAGCCTTGGTGTTCCGCGGCCGCTCCACCGCCTTGCGGCGGGCCTTCGCCCCCCGGGCCGGGCCGGCCTGTCCGGTCAGCCGGAACGGCTCGATGCCCGTCCGTGCGAGGTTCTTCGCGAACACGGTCCGTGCGATGGACACCGAACCGGCGGCCAGCCCGAACTGTGCCTCGATCGCCGCGTGGCTGGACGGGATGAGGCCGTGCTGCCACTTCGTGGCGGTGCGCGGGCCGATCTCGAAGGTGTCGGCGCCGCCCACTCCGAACTCGGCGACGCGGCTGGCCGCGTGGAAGGCGCCACAGACGTAGAGGCAGTCGGCCGGATCGGTGCCGGTCGCGGCCAGGTGCTCCCGCATCCTGGTCCACATGTGGCGTTCGCGGTCCTCGTCCACCCGCACCCGGTGCGGATCTCCGGGGGCCAGCCGCCGGAACAGACTGCCGATCAGGAACATCACTTGGCGGTAGGTGTCGTGGTCCGCGGTGGCCTCGCCGAGCGGCAGCTCCACGTACTGGTGCCACCACTCCGACCAGTGCCGCACCCTGCCGTGCCGCAGCAGGTGCTCCTCCAGGGCGGCGAACCGCGGGCGCAGGTCGCCGATCTCCAGGCCGACGGCGTCGCCGTGCAGCGCGGCCTCCGCCCCGCAGGCGGGTGCGTCGTTCGGGGCGCTGTCGTCGTGGCCGTCCTGGCCGGTGGCGCCGTCCGTGGCGGCCGTCCCGTCGCGCCGGGCGTCCCACTGGAAGACGTGGTCCGAGGAGCGGTCCACGAGGACCAGCTCGGCGCCCGGGGTGTCCAGCGCGTAGGCGATGGCCTGGTACTCGGCCGACCCTTCGGTGATCGGTGCGACCACCGAGAGCGGGGCCCAGTCGGCGGGGAAGCCGTCCACCTGCGAGGCGAAGGCCTGGACCGCCACCGGGAGCCGGCAGTTGCGCAGTTCGGTCAGGAGCGGTGCCATGTCCTCGCACAGCTCCAGGTACACCACCTTGGGCTGCTTCTCCCGCAGGCGGCGGGCCATCGCCACGCCCGAGGCGGGAGAGTGGTGGCAGACCGGGAAGACTTCGAGCGGTTCGCGCAGTGCGCGGTCCACGTCGTCGACCAGCCCGAGGAGAAGGCCCTCCAGGGCGTCGGGGCCGTCGGCGAAGGCCGCCGCGGCCTGCTGGAGCTGGGCGCGCAGGTCGGCGAACCCGGTGACGGTGTGCTGCGCGGCTCCCGCGGCCGGCGCCCCCTCGGCAGGGGCGGGAGCGGTGACCGGGGCCGCCGGGGCCGGCTCGATCGCGGCGCTCACGACAGCGTGGCGATCGCGTCGCGGCCGCCCTCCAGGAACTCCGGCCATGAGCCGCCCTCCTCCTTGCTGCGCGGCTCGACGACGCCGTGCAGGTACTTGTTGAGGATGGCCAGGTCCTCCGGATCGCGCCGGGACAGCGAGCCGACGAGCGAGGAGGCCAGCGTGCGGGCCGTCAGCGTCCGCTCGCCGAAGAAGCTGCTGTGCAGGATGGCGTCCTCGAGCACGCCGATCCGCTCGGCGGTGGACAGCGCGGACTCCAGCTTCTCGTCCTCGCTGCCGGCCGACGCAGCAGAAGCGCGCAGGTCGGCGAAGCTCTGCAGCAGCACGTCGAGCAGGGTCGGCGGGACGTCCAGCTCCATCTGGTGGCGGCGCAGCAGTTCCTCGGTGCGGAAGCGGACGATCTCCGCCTCGCTCTTCTTGTTGGTGACCACCGGGATGCGGACGAAGTTGAAGCGCCGCTTGAGTGCCGAGGAGAGGTCGTTGACGCCGCGGTCGCGGCTGTTGGCGGTGGCGATGACCGAGAACCCGGGCTTGGCGAAGACGATGTTCTCGCCGCCGTCGTTGTCCAGTTCGGGCACCGAAACGTACTTCTCCGACAGGATCGAGATCAGCGCGTCCTGCACGTCGCTCGTGGCACGGGTCAGCTCCTCGAACCGGCCGATGGCTCCGGTCTCCATCGCCGTCATGATCGGCGAGGGGATCATCGACTCCCGGGACTGGCCCTTGGCGATGACCATCGAGACGTTCCACGAGTACTTGATGTGGTCCTCGGTGGTGCCGGCCGTACCCTGCACGACGAGGGTGGAGTTGCGGGAGATCGCGGCGGACAGCAGCTCGGCCAGCCAGCTCTTGCCGGTGCCCGGATCGCCGATCAGCAGCAGACCGCGGTCGGAGGCGAGGGTGACGATGGCCCGCTCGACGAAGCTGCGGTCCCCGAACCACTTCTGCGGGATCTCCCGGTCCAGGCCGTCGGCGCGCTCGGAGCCGAGGATGAACAGCCGGACCATCTTCGGGGACAGCCGCCAGGAGAACGGCTTGGGGCCGTCGTCGACGGATTCCAGCCAGTCCAGCTCCTCGGCGTACTTGATCTCGGCGGGAGCGCGCAGCAGGTCGGACATGACGAAGCCTTTCGGTGACGGGAAAGAGGAAGAACGAGGAGGGGAAGGAGAAGTGGAAGGAGAAGGAGCAGGAGCAGGGGGAAGCGGCAGAAGTGGCTAGGTGAGGAAGGTCTTGAGCTCGTGCACGAGCTTGCGGATGTGACCGGAGATCACCGGAGTGCCGAGGTCCTTGAACCGCTCCCGGAACCATGGGTTGACGCTGCCCCGGCCGGAGCTGGTCACCGACCCGACCGGAATGAACTTCGCGCCGGAGCGGTGCACCGCGGCCATGCTCTCGAACAGCTCCTCGCAGCTCCACTCGTAGAAGTCGGAGATCCACACCACGACCGTGTTGCGGGGCTCGGCGATCTTGGGCCGGACCAGGTTCATGGCGACGGTGCCGTCCGTACCCCCACCGAGCTGGGTGCGCAGCAGCGTCTCGAACGGGTCGTGCACCCACGGCGTGAGGTCCAGGGCCCGCGTGTCGTACGCGATCAGGTGCACGTCCACCTTCGGCAGGCCGGCGAAGATCGAGGCGAGGATGGTGCAGTTCACCATCGAGTCGACCATCGAGCCCGACTGGTCCACCACGACGACGAGCCGCTGCGGTGTGGTCTTCCGCACGGTGTGCCGGTAGTAGAGGCGGTCCACGTACAACCGCTCTTCCTCCGGACTCCAGTTGGTGAGGTTCTTCCAGATGGTGCGGTCGAGGTCGAGGTTGCGGAACACCCGCTTCGGCGGAACGGAGCGGTCCAGGTCTCCGACGGTGGCCTTCTCCACCTGGGTGCGCAGCACCTCCGCCACCTCATCCACGAACCGGCGGATCAGGGCCTTGGCGTTGGCCAGCGCCACGCCGGACAGGTTGTTCTTGTCGCGCAGCAGCTGTTCGATCAGCGACATGCTGGGGGTGAGCCGGGAGGCGAGCCGGGGGTCGGCGAGCACCTCGCGCAGCCGCATCCGCTTCACCAGGCCGGCCTCGATGGCACCGAGTTCGGGACCGATCTCGGGGATCAGCCGGTCCAGGTCGGGGCTGGTCCCGCGGCCCGTACCGGGCCCCCGTCCGGCGGAGCGGACTCCGGCACGGTTGCCGCGCAGCTCACCGGGCTCGCAACCCAGCGCCCGCTCCAGCCAGCCCGCGTCGGACTGCCAGCGCGCGAGCTGGGCGGCCGAGACGGAACCGGATCCGGAGGCGAAGACGTTGAGCAGCACCTTGGAGACCAGCGCGGCACGCCGCACCTCCGCGGCCCGGTCCCGCCCGGACCCGTCGGTCGTCTCCCCGGTCTCGTCGGCCGACTCCCCGACTGCGGCCTCAGGGACCAGCAGTCCGTCGAACTCGGCCGCCAGCTCCGGGTGGCGCTGCACCACCGAGTCCACGGAGGCCTGGGGATCCAGCAGGGCGGGCGGCAGCCCGATGTCCTCGACCACGGACAGGCTCGCCGATTCCAGCGCGGCCTGCTCCTCGGGGTCGAAGAGCCGGGCCAGCAGCCGCCAGTACAGCACCTGGCGGCGGTTGTCCTGGGAGTCCGCCCCCTGGACCGGCGCCGCCGCGGCGCTCTCGTGTCCCGTCATCTCCCCGCTCATTTCCGCAGCAGCCTTCCGGCGCGCTCGCGCAGCACCGCCACCGCGTCGGTGGCCGCCTTCTCCGCCTTCGCCCCGACCTTGTCGTTCGTCCCGCCGGCCCAGCCGCCGGCGTGCACCGCGACCGGCTTCTTCCGGACGGTCGTCTCGACCGCCAGCGGCTGCACGAGGAACCTGCCGGCGTCCCAACGGAGCAGCCCGATGCAGGCGGCCGGGGCGGCGACCGCCTCGGGGGTGAGGGGGCTCGCGGCCGGTATCCGGTCGGTGTCGACGGCGAGGGGCTGCCCCGCGAGGGTGCGGGCCGGGCTGCCGTCGTCCGCCGTGCCGGCCGTGCCGCCCTCCAGGAGCACCGGGACGGCAATGCGGGCGGGATGCCGGTCCAGTGGCGCCGTGACCTGGTCGGCGGCTGCGGGCAGAGCGGCCCGCGCGGTGGCGAACGCATCTGCGGGATCGCCCGGCCGGGCGCACGCGTCGTCCCAGACCAGGTCCCCGTCGGCGGTGACCGGCATCCCGGTCAGCTCCATCGCCCGGCCCTCGCCGACCGCCGTCAGGAGGGTCATGTGCGGCCGCAGCAGCTGCCAGAGCCCGGCTCCGACCACGGTGTCCGGCTTCGGCGCCGACACGGCGGCCCGGACCAGGCGGGGCGGTGCGCCGTCCGCCGGCTCGAACACGGCGTGCACCTGTGCCTGGACGGCGGTGGCGTGCTCCTGGAGGTCCACTCCGAGCGGCAGCAGCCGGCCGGTGGCCGTCCCCGCCGCGGGACCACCGCCCGCCCCCGGCACGGTCAGCAGCATCGCCCGCGCCCAGAGGTCCGCCCAGCGGCGCACCGGTACGTGTTCCAGCGTCGCCCCCGGGCAGTTGGCGGCCAGTTCGGCCGCGAAGCCGTCCAGCAGCACGGCCGGGCGGCGCAGCGCCGGGTCCGGCAGTAGTGCGGAGACCACCGGGGCGGCGCCCGCGACCAGCTCGTGGTCGATGCCCTGCCATCCGGCCCGGGCCAGGTCCGCCAGCCAGGACCGGGCGGCCGCCAGGGCATTGGCGCCCTGGGTGCCGGCCGCCATCTCCCCCGTCTCCCCCGTCTCCCCCGTCTCCGCGGACGGAGCGGCAGCCGCCCGTCCGGTCGCCTCCGCCACCTGCGCGACCAGGGCGTCGTGCACGGAGCCGAGGAGGGCCGTCCGGGCAGCGGCGAGGGCGAGCAGGTGCTCCTCGCCGGCGGCTCCGGCCGCCGCCTTCTCCGCGGCTTCCGCGACCCTGCCGGCCAACGGGGTCCCGCCGACGGCCCGGGCGAGTCCGGCCAGCGCGGCGGCCTGCGCGGCCTGGGGCCGCATCACCCCGGCGGTCAGTACCCGGTCGAAGGCGTCCACCACGGCCAGCGCCTCGTCGAGCCCGTCCACGGCACCGGCGAGCGGACCGGCGGCCGCTCCCCCGGCCGCACCGGTCCCGTCCGGGGGCGCAGCCGTCCCACCCCTGGTCGGGGGGGAACCACTGCATCTCCGGGAGCGGCGCGGTGCAGGGGGCTTGCTCCAGGTAGGCCAGGTGCCGCAGGAACCGGCTGAACACCGTCGCAGCGGGCTTGGCCGCATCCGGCGCCGGCCGGGTGCCGCTCATCGCGGCGAGCAGCTCGGGCGCGCCCGGCGCCGCCGCGCCCGCGGCGTCCACCCGCAGGTACCGGGCGACCCGCTCGGCCCCGTACTGCAGGACCGCCTCGGAGACCAGGGCCCGTATGTGGTTGCAGAACCCGCCGCGGGCGCCGCCACAGGGACGGTTGTTGTTGGTGCTGCACGCGTACGCGTACGTCCGGGTGGCTACCGACGAGACGTACACGCGCTCGATGTCGGACCCGCTGGACACCACGCCCTGGAGGCGGCCCTCGGCCAGCTCCACGAACGGTACCTTCGCGAGCTTCCGCACCCGTGCGGGCGGCAGCACCCGCACGGTGCTCGACCTCTCCCGATCTGACAATGCGCCATCTCCTCTGGGCACAAGGGGGTTTCCCCGCCGACCCGGCGGGACGTGATCGAACCTAGCCCCGACCACTGACAACGTCCCGCGGCCGGTGGTCGGGAACCGTGTCGGACCCCTGTGCTGTCCTTGATCGAGTGACACCGGTACGGAGAGGGCGGAGCACCCCATGACCCGCGAGCAGTGGAAGCAGTTCCTCAAGCGCTGGAGCGAGGAGTGGGTCGACGCGCACGACCCCGAGCGGGACACGCCGCTGGCGGCCGGGGTCGCGCAGGAGCGCTGGCTCGGGTTCGCCCCGGCGGGGGCGGAGGAGATCGCGGCCGCCGAGGCCCGCCTGGGCCGCACGCTGCCGCCCTCGCTCCGTGAGTTCCTGCTGACCACCGACGGCTGGCGGGACGCGGGCGCCTTCATCTACCGCCTCGCGGGAACCTCCGAGCTCGCCTGGCTGGCCGACGCCGATGACTCCGGCTGGATCGCGGCCTACAGCGACACCGAGTTCTGCGAGGACGACGAGGAGCCCGAAGGCGAGATCATCGCGCGCTCCCTGCGCCTGTCCCTCGACGGCGACGCCGCGGTCATGTTCCTCGACCCGGAGGACGTCGACGAGCGCGGCGAGTGGGCCGCCTACTGGCTCGCCTCGTGGTCGGGCAGCGGCCCCGAACGGTTCGGCTCCTTCTACGACCTCATGTACGACCAGTACGTCTCCTTCCACGCCCTCCGCCGCCCGGCGGGCGCCACGCGCGACCACTGGGACGCGGAGGTCGAGAAGGCCCGGCTCGCCGCGCTCGGCGGAGCGGTGGAGGCGCCGCTGGCCGTGCTGGAGGAGGCGTCCCGGTTCGGCAACGACCGGGCCCGACTGCTGCGCTTCCAGATGCTCGCCCTGCTCGGCGACACGCGCACCGTCCCCCTGGACCGGGTCGTCGTCGTCGACGAGGAGCGGGTGGACTTCCTGCGCGCGCCCCTCTTCACGCGTGAGCTGCTGCCCCTGGTCCACGCCGAAGAGCAGCAGGCCCCGCTGTGGGGGACCACCACCCTGCAGCGGCTCAAGGGCTGCGGATCGGAGGAGGTCCGTGCGGTGGCCCTCGACTTCGACCCCGACGTGTTCGACCCGAACGCCCTGACCTACGGCAACCCGGAGTTCGACGCGGCGGTGCACCGCATCCTCGACCGGCTGGACGCCGACCCGGACTTCCCGCGGCCGCAGGAGGAGACCGGGCGGCCGCGTCTTCCCGAGTCCCTGTGGCCCGAGTTGCGGGCGGCGGTGGAGCTGTGGCGCCCGGTGGACGAGGACCACGTGGCCCCCGTGGTACTGCTGGCACACCCGGTCCTCGCGGAGCTGATCGCCGAGGAGCGGGGGCGGGAGATCCTGTCGATGCGCCGGGGTCCTGAGCGGTAGGGTCCTGAGGCGAGAGGCCGCCGGCACGGCGATCGGCCGAACGAACGCGCCGAGCCACGAACGGATGAACCTGCCCGGTCTTCGACGTGCCGGGAGACGGCTCGATGTGATCATCGGGGAGACGAAGCCGCTCGGGCCCTCGGGTGCCTCGGGTGCTAGCCAGCGCGGGGCGGGCATGCTCGCCAAGGGGCAGACAGGAGTGGACCACATGTCGGGAGCAGGCGCCGCCACGATCACCGATGCGGCGAAGCGCCGCATCTTCGCCATGCTGGACGCGGACGGCGACGGCGTCGTCTCCCGAGCGGAGTACCTCGCACGGGTCGACCGCGCGGCCTCGGCCCTGGGCCGTGGGGCCGACCACCCGGTCGTCAGCGCCGCCCGGCGGGCCCATGAGGTGGTCTGGCAGGACATGGACGCCGACCGCGACGGCCGCGTGACCTTCGAGGAGTACCGCACGTGGGCCGGCTACGACGCGTTCGAACGGTCTTGCCGACCTGCCTTGGGTTCGCTGTTCGACATCGCCGACCTGGATGCCGACGGCTATGTGAGCCGGGACGAGTTCGTCCGTCTGCGGGTGGCGGCCAGGAACACGGAGGAGGCCGCCGCCGCGGCCTTCGACGACCTCGACACCGACCGCGACTGACTCGTCGACCGCGACGCCTACCTCACGGGCATCCGTGACTTCGTCACCGCTGGTGCCTCCGCCATGGCCGCGGCGTACGGCGGGGCCGCCGCCCGGTGATCGACCCGCACCGTCCGTGAGCGCCCCCGGCGGAAAGATCCCGCCCGCTACCGGCAGAGCGGCCGGAGCGTTCCGGAACCCGCCGGACGGCAACGGTGAACCGAACCGGAGGACGGGAGCGCGCAGGCGCGCGCTCGCAGTCACCGGTACGGGTCGAAGGGGATGCCGGCCGGCTTGGCCTCGGCCAGGTGGGACTGGAAGGAACCGTCCTTCAGGCCGAAGTGTGCGCTTCCGAAGTCGGCCTGGCTGAGCTTGTCCCGCAGGGTGGGAGGGTAGCCCGACCAGCCGACGAGTGCCGGGAACTGCCAGGCCCGCCCGTGGTTCTCCGGCGGTTCGTCGTTGTTGTTCGCGGCACGGAAGCAGTGGGTGCTCAGGCCGTCCTTGTGATAGACGATCTTGGGGTGGGTGCCGTCCCAGCGGATCTGGTCGCGGCTGTGGATGGAGAAGTCGCCGTGGGCCGACGTCGCGACGTACTTCGCCTCGTCGTTCTGGATCCACACCACCACGTGCTCCCAGTCGTGGCGGTGGCCACCGAGGCTGATTCCGGGGAGTGCCTGGTCCTTCTCGAAGTACAGCGCGTACATCACGGCGCACCAGCCGTTGTTGCAGGTCGCCCGGGAGTACCCGTTGGTGTTGTCCAGGTCGGCGGCGTCCCGGCAGTTGCCGTCCAGGGCTCCGGTGGGTTTGAGGCCGCCGTTCAGGGAGCCGTTCGGGCCTATCGCGGGTGTCGGGTAGCAGCCGTCGGTGTCGTAGTCGTAGGCGGGCTGGAAGTCCAGTTCCATCGGTTCGGCATTGACGGGCAGTGCCGGTGGCGGAGCCGCGAACGCCGTCTGGGGGACGCCGACGAGCAGGGCGAGCGCGGCACCGACGACTATGCATGATCTTTGTATGTGACGGTTCGTCCGCAAAGCGGGCCTCCCGGCCAGTGGGGGTGAGGGTGAGGTCCGAGCCCGGGCACCGCTGGGCGGCACGCCTGGAGCATCATTCGCGAACCCGGCCGACAGGGCAAGGGGCGGGACGACAAACCACTGGCCAGCATGGCGAGTTGGGGCGGCACTGTCATCCGATGCGGTGTCTTTCAGCAACGGTGACGGTGCGCCAGGGACGATCGGTCAGGCCAGGTGGAACTGGTGGCGGTGCGCGAACAACCAGGTCCTGAAGTCCTGGAGACCGGGGTGGAGGGCGCGGACGGAATCGAGGTCGCGGGCGGCGGTGAAGGCGTGCTCGCAGTCGGCGTAGTACTGGAACATGTTGCCGGCCTCGTCCGCACCGGGGAATCCGAGCGCGCGGAAGGCATCCGCCGTCAGGGGCCGGTACCGCACCGGCTTCCCGAGGACGTCGGTCATGGCCGCCGCCATGTCCGCGACGGACAGGTGCTCGCCGGCGATGCTGATCGTGGCGGCGATGAAGTCGGTGCCTCCCTTGAAGATGGCCAGCGCCAGCTTGCCGATGTCGTCGACGGCGATACCGGAGAGCTTGCTGTCACCCATGGGATAAGTGAGCTCGAACGTCCCGTCCTCGCCCGGGTGGGGGGCGAACATCGACAGCAGGTTCTCCCAGTAGAACGTCGTCCGCAGGAAGGTGGTGGGGACGCCGTCGTCGGTGAAGAAGTGGTCCGCCTCCGCCTTGGCGTCGAAGTGCGGCACTTTGTACGAGCCCTGCAGTGTGGGCATCCGGTCGTCGTCGAGCGGAATGCACTCGCGCGTGTCCTCCAGGGTGGACCAGATCGCGTGCTGCACGCCGGCGTGTCCCGCCGCCCGGGCCAGCGCCTGCGCCTGCGCCTGCTCGTGGGTCGCGGACATGTCTTCCCAGAAGTTGGTCACCAGGAAGGCGCCGTAGACGCCTTCCAAGGCCGACTGCAGGCTCGCCTCGTCATCGAGGTCGGCGCGGACGACCTCGGCTCCGAGCCGTTCCAGCTCTCGCGCCCGGTCCGAATCCGGCCTGCGGGTCACGGCCCGCACCGCGAAGCCACTGTCCACGTCCTCCAGGACGGCCCGGGCCACGGACCCGCCCTGATGCCCCGTCGCGCCGAACACGGTGATGATCCGCTTGCCGTCCATCGCCAGCACCTCTCTCCTGCCGCAGCCGCCCACAGAACCTGGTAGCGAAACCTACGGTCGGGAAAGCCCACATCCATGCCGCACACGCCGACACGCCCCCGCAAGAGGCCCGGTGGGCACCAGGGTCTTCATCCACGCCACTAGCGCCGGGTACCCGCCGAAGGCGACGCCGCCCCGCTCGCCGGCCCGGATGCGGTGGCCGGGCCGTCCGCCCGCCTCCACGGCCCCGCGACGGATCGGCGGTAGGGTGCGGGCCGTGTCCGAGCAACAGCGCGATCGCGACCTCGTCGGCTACGGCGCCGAGCCGCCGCATGCCGCCTGGCCCGGCGGCGCGCGCGTCGCCGTCAGCCTCGTCCTCAACTACGAGGAGGGCGGGGAGCAGAACGTCCTGGAGGGCGACCCCGCCTCCGAGGGCTACCTCCACGAGCTCGTCGGCGTGCCGCCCGTGGAAGGCGGGCGGGACCTGAACGCCGAGTCGATGTTCGCCTACGGTTCGCGCGCCGGCTTCTGGCGCATCCATCGCACGCTCGCGGCGCACGGCGCGCCGCTCACCGTGTATGCCGTCGGTCAGGCGCTCGCTCGCAACCCGGACGCTGCTCGGGCGATGGGCGCCGCCGGCTGGGAGGTGGCGAGCCACGGCTGGCGTTGGATCGACTACCGCCACGTGCCCGAGGATGCCGAGCGCGCCGACATCGTCCGCTCGATCGCGACGATCGAGCGGCTCGCCGGACGCCGGCCCGTCGGCTGGTACACCGGCCGGACGAGCCCCCACACGCGCCGCCTCGTCGTCGAAGAAGGCGGCTTCCTCTACGACTCGGACGACTACTCGGACGATCTGCCGTTCTACGTCGAGGAGGCCGGCCGGCCGCACCTCGTGGTGCCGTACAGCCTGGACGCGAACGACTTCAAGTTCCTCATCGTCCACGGCTTCACCACCGCCGACGACATGCTCGCCTACCTCGTCGACACCTTCGATGCGCTCCACGCCGAGGGCGCCGACCGGCCGCGCATGATGAGCGTCGGCATGCACGGCCGGATCATCGGCCGCCCCGGCCGCATCCGCGCCCTCGACGGCTTCCTGACCCACGTCGCGCAGCGCGGCGGGGCGTGGGTCGCCACGCGCGAACAGATCGCGCGTCACTGGCTCGCCACCCACCCGCCCCTGCGCTGAGTCCCGACCACCGCCCCGACCCACCGGCACCGCGCGCGGGCTGGATGGTGCCGCCGGCCGGGCTCGCTACGTCACCGGACTTCTTCCAGGAGGCCCCCGCCTGAACGGCGGGCCGAGCACTGCGCCGATCAGTCGGCGGATCTCCGGCATGGTCACGTCGACCGGGTCTCCGCTTCGGGCCGGGCGGCTCGCATCCACGTCTGGTCGGCCTCGCGTCGTCGACTGCCGCGGCAAGGGACGCGTCGCGTCGGTGCGGCGCTGCTCCGTTGGCTGTTATGTGCGGCGCCTGCGTCACACCAGTGCCGTGCTCCCTCCCGAGGAACAGCCGGCCCGGGGCTCCCCTCCCCCACCGCTCCGCGGTCGCACCGGGGCGCGGGCGGGGTGACGATGGGAAGGGCGGCTCCGACTCCCTGCCGCCCGACACCGCGCTCCCCCGCTCCCCGGCGGGAGGTCCTTCCCGCGGCTACTCGATTCCTCCCGGAGAGGAAGAACCATGACCCGGCACACGCGCCTCCTCGCCCTCAGCGCCCTCGTGGCCTCCTCGCTCCTCGCAGCGCCTGCAGCCCTGGCGGCGACTCCGCGGTCCCAGCCGGCCACCGCCCCGGCCGCGACCTGCTCGGTCTCCGGCGTCCTCGAAAACGGCAAGGTGCACCTCTCCGGCGGGGGCTTCACCCCGGGTCCCGCATACGTCTACGGGTCGGCGGGCTTCGGCGCGACGGTCGAGATCGCCCAGAACGGTGGATTCCAGATCATGAACATGCCGCCTGCGCAGTACAGCGTCCGACAGGGCGGAGAGCTGACGCAGTGCAGCGGATTCAGCGGCTAGGTCGCCGCGAGCCGCTACGGAGGTCCGCCGAGAGCAGCGGCGCACGGCCCGTGCTGCCGACCCCGCGTCGCACGGGGTCAGTCGCCGCCGCCTCCCCCTCCTCCGCCGCCGCCTCCGCCTCCGCCTCCGCCGCAGGAAGAGCCGCAGGAGGAGCCGCTGCCGCAGGAGTCACCTCCTCCGTCGAGCCACGACGACCGGCGCCGCCGTGACCGCCCGCGCCCACTCAGTACCTGGAGGGCCAGCACGACGATCACCACTGCAATGGCCAGGATTTCCATGGAATGCCTCCGTTCCCCGTCGCGGTCCGTGTGCGAGCACGATGCCCCGCCGAGGAGTGCTTCCACGCCCGGGTTGAGCGAATTCAGAGCTTCCCGGCACATCCGGGCGAGCTCGCGGGTGTCCTCGGGCGGCGGTCGACGCCGGCACACCCCGGGTGTGCGCCGCCCGGGACTCCCACGGGAGGAGGCGCAGACGTCGGTCAGGCTCCCTTCACCGCGACTTCCCGGGCCGGCAGGGCGTCCACCACGGCCGGGGTGTCGGCGGCCGGGTGGTCCGCGTACAGGGCGTCGAGGAGCTCGTCGGCCCAGTCGGTGCTGTAGGCGTCCAACCTCGGGAAGCCGCCCTCGTACGGGGAGCGGGTCCAGGTGAAGGTGGCTCCGGGGTTGTGGCTGGCGTAGCCGTCGGCGGCGAACAGGTGCGGGCTGCCCTGGATCCCCGGTCCCTGCGCGGTCCGCCACTGCTCGTAGACCTCGGCGCGGCCGCTGCCCCGGGCGAGGGCCGCTGCGAGGGCGTCGGCGTCCACGTGCTCGCACTCCTCGGCGAGGTCGAGGATCACCGAGTGGATGCTGATGCACTTGCTGTCGACGTAGAACGCCTTGCGCAGCGCGCGGTCCAGTTCGTCGCTGCCGCGCAGCCCCCCGACCGCCGGGTCCTTGGCCGCCTGGACCGCCTCCATGGCGGGCAGGGTCGTGACCGGGTAGGTCTCCGGCCGGCCGTTCCACAGCCGCCAACCCAGCTCCGGGCGGTGCGAGCCGATGGCCATGATCTCCGGGTCGACGATGAACTTGGGGGTGGGCTCGCTGTTGAACAGCTCCAGCGGGAAGGCCCGGTGGTCGATCTGCAGCGGCAGTTCCCGCCGTTCGGTGGCGGCGTGCAGGGTGTGCAGGGCGAGACTCGCCCACGGGCAGCCGATGTCGGACCAGACGGTCACCGTCGGGCTACCGGAGTGCGTCAGCACGTTTCCTCCTGGGGTAGTGCGAGGCGCCCGGCCGCTTCGCTGCGGCATGGCGCACGCCGATCACAACCCGCCCCGGGCCCTCCGGTCCATCACCGCCGGGTCACTTCGTCAGGTGACCGGTGCCCGTCGGAGCCCCGGCGCAGTCCGGTGCCCCGCAGGCTCCGCGGTGCACCGCCGCCCGCGAGTGGCCTCTGCCCGTCCCACTTCGGTGGAGAAGGCGGCATCGGCTCCGAAGCGACCGCGAGGCGGAGCGGCGGAGCACGGAGGCCTGCGGGGCGGCTGTCGCCCGTCGCCTACGGGGCAGGACGGCTCAGGCGCGGGGGTCCCCGTCCAAGGGAACGGTGAGGCCGATGCTCTCGGCCGCCACTGCGACGGCGTAGTCGAAGAACGCGGCCTCGTCCTTGACGCTGTCGTGGGTGCGGTTGAAGACCTGGAAGACCAGGAGTCCGATCAGATTGCTCCACAGGACGATGCCGCGCTCGATGACGTCCGAGAACGGGGCTTCGGGCACGCCGCCGAAGAGTTCGACCGCCGCCGGCAGGAGCAGCGGCGTACCGGACAAGGCGCGTCGCGGCGGGGTGAGTTCACCCGCCGCCAGCGCCGATCGTACGATGCCGGCGAGCACCACGGGAGTGCGGGAGGCGGGCATGACCGTGTCTTGCGGGGCGTGGTAGCCGGGCACGGGCGAGCCGTAGACCAGCGTGAACTCGCCCGGGTGCGCGAAGGACCACTGGCGCAGCGCACGCGTGACCGCGAGGAGGCGCGCGCCCGACGGGGCGCCGGCTTCCAAGGCGGCCCGGTCGGCCTGCTCCATCGCAGCGGCGGAGGCGTCGTAGGCGTCGATGACCAGTGCGGTCAGGAGGTCGTCCCGGTGCGGGAAAACGGCCTCCACGTCGGCGAGGGCGAAGCCGCCGTCCCCGGCCACGGCGGCCAGGGACAGTCCTGCAGCGCCCAGGCGCGGCAGCAGGTGGCGGGCGGTCTCCTTGATCACGGCATCCGATATCACGTTGTCTTCCATGCCGGAACCTTGACGTGCTCCCTGGCCTAAAGTCCAGGGATTCCGGCGTGGGTCGGCTGACCCTTCCGGGGGCTTCCTGCTTCACCGCGCTGTGCGGGCACGTG
>NZ_JBHWJJ010000093.1:0-33550 GCF_042732005.1 Streptomyces sp. NPDC059851
GGGGGGGGGCTTTGTTTTTTTTACCAACACAAAACAAACCGCGCCCCCCCCCCCCCGGGGGGGCCCCCCCCCCGCTCCGGATCGGCCGGGAGGGCTCAGGACTTCGCCTCGGCCAGCAGCTTCTGGATCCTGGACACGCCCTCGACCAGGTCCTCGTCACCCAGGGCGTACGAAAGCCGCAGGTAGCCGGGGGTACCGAAGGCCTCGCCCGGGACGACCGCGACCTCGGCCTCGTCCAGGATCAGCGAGGCGAGCTCCGCGGAGGTCTGCGGGCGCTTGCCGCGGATCTCCTTGCCGAGGAGCCCCTTGACCGAGGGGTACGCGTAGAACGCGCCCTCCGGGGTCGGGCAGACCACGCCGGCGATCTCGTTGAGCATCTTCACCATCGTCTGGCGGCGGCGGTCGAAGGCCTTGCGCATCTCCGCGACGGCGTCCAGGTCCCCGGAGACGGCGGCGATCGCGGCGACCTGGGCCACGTTCGAGACGTTCGAGGTGGCGTGCGACTGCAGGTTGGTCGCGGCCTTGATGACGTCCTGCGGGCCGATGACCCAGCCCACGCGCCAACCGGTCATGGCGTACGTCTTGGCGACGCCGTTGACGACGATGCACTTGTCGCGCAGGGCCGGCACCAGCACCGGCAGCGAGGTGAACTTCGCCCCGCCGTACACCAGGTGCTCGTAGATCTCGTCGGTCAGCACCCACAGGCCGTGCTCGGCGGCCCACTCGCCGATCGCCTTCGCGTCCTCCTCGCTGTAGACCGCGCCGGTCGGGTTGGAGGGGGAGACGAACAGGACGACCTTGGTGCGCTCGGTGCGCGCGGCCTCCAGCTGCTCGACGGAGACCCGGTAGCCGGTGGTCTCGTCGGCGACGACATCGACCGGGACGCCGCCGGCCAGCCGGATCGACTCCGGGTAGGTGGTCCAGTACGGAGCCGGGACGATGACCTCGTCACCCGGGTCCAGGATCGCGGCGAAGGCGTTGTAGATCGCCTGCTTGCCGCCGTTGGTCACCAGCACCTGCGACGCGTCGACCTCGTAGCCGGAGTCGCGCAGCGTCTTCTCGGCGATGGCCTTCTTCAGCTCGGGCAGGCCGCCCGCCGGCGTGTACCGGTGGAACTTCGGGTCGCGGCAGGCTTCGACCGCAGCCTCGACGATGTAGTCCGGGGTCGGGAAATCGGGCTCGCCCGCGCCGAAGCCGATGACCGGGCGCCCGGCGGCCTTGAGGGCCTTGGCCTTGGCATCGACGGCGAGGGTGGCGGACTCGGAGATGGCGCCGATACGGGCGGACACCCGGCGCTCGGAGGAAGGCGTAGCAGACGTCATACGGCCAATCGTCCCAGAAGCCCGGGAGGCCCCGCACACCGTTCCGGACATCGGACGGACCACCCGTATCTGCGCTCTGTTCGACGTCAGGGCCGGGAACACGTACACTCACCTGTCGTTGGACCTCGCCGGCCACAGCAGCGCGTGAGCACTCCGTGCACTCGTCTGCATGCGGTAGGTTGGGGAACGCAAAGGGTCGTAGCTCAATTGGTAGAGCACTGGTCTCCAAAACCAGCGGTTGGGGGTTCGAGTCCCTCCGGCCCTGCTCCACACTCCTTCTCGGATGTGTGCGCAGGTACGTACTTAGATGCAACGCCGTGCGGCGCAACCGGGCGCGGCCACGGCCCCGACCCGGATTCAGGTGAGAGACGTGACGGACGCCCTGGGCTCCATCGACATGCCTGACGCCGAGGACGGCACCCGCGAGAAGAAGGCCCGCAAGGGCGGCAAGCGCGGGAAGAAGGGCCCTCTGGGCCGGCTCGCACTGTTCTACCGCCAGATCGTCGCGGAGCTCCGCAAGGTCGTCTGGCCGACCCGTAACCAGCTCACGACGTACACCACCGTGGTGATTGTCTTCGTCGTCATCATGATCGGTCTGGTGACCGTGATTGACTATGGGTTCCAGGAAGCCATCAAGTTCGTCTTCGGCTGATCCTCGCGGAGGGCGGCGCCTTGATGGGTGCCGCCCGTTTTCGCATGTTCCACCACCTTTTGTATCCAGGAAGAAGCAGCCACCGTGTCTGACCCGAACCTGAACGCGAGCCACGACTCCGTCGAGTCCGTCGAGGACGAGCTCGACATCGTCGAGGCGGCAGACGCTGTGGACCCCGACGAGGCGGAGCTCGCCGACGCCGAGGCCGGTGCCGCTGCCGAGGAGGCCGCGCTGCACGTCGAGGACGAGGGCGACGCCGATGCGGACGTCGACGCCGACGCCGATGAGGACGAGGCCGTCGAGGCCGCGGCCGAGCCCGCGGAGGAGGTCGAGGAGGCCGCCGAGGCGGAGGACGTCGACCCGATCCAGGCCCTGCGCGACGAGCTGCGCACGCTGCCCGGCGAGTGGTACGTGATCCACACCTACGCGGGCTACGAGAAGCGCGTGAAGGCCAACCTGGAGCAGCGTGCCGTCTCGCTGAACGTCGAGGAGTTCATCTACCAGGCCGAGGTGCCCGAGGAAGAGATCGTCCAGATCAAGAACGGCGAGCGCAAGAACGTCCGGCAGAACAAGCTGCCCGGCTACGTGCTCGTCCGCATGGACCTGACGAACGAGTCCTGGGGCGTCGTCCGCAACACCCCGGGCGTCACCGGCTTCGTCGGCAACGCCTACGACCCGTACCCGCTGACCCTGGACGAGATCGTCAAGATGCTCGCCCCGGAGGCGCAGGAGAAGGCCGCCAAGCAGGCCGCCGAGGAGGCCGGCCTCCCGGCGCCCGCGGTCAAGCGCACCATCGAGGTCCTGGACTTCGAGGTCGGCGACTCGGTCACCGTCACCGACGGCCCGTTCGCCACGCTGCAGGCGACCATCAACGAGATCAACCCGGACTCGAAGAAGGTCAAGGGCCTCGTCGAGATCTTCGGACGCGAGACCCCGGTCGAGCTCAGCTTCGACCAGATCCAGAAGAACTGATCTTCTGAGTCACCGCTTCCGGCCAGGTCAGGCCGCCCCGCAAAGGGCGGTCTGACCTGCTCGGTTTTAAGCCCCGCACCGATACCCGTTATCGTGGTGCGGTATGCCTCCATCCGGATGACCGGATCGGCGGCGGAAAACTCTCACTAGGACCCGGAGAGAGCAATGCCTCCCAAGAAGAAGAAGGTCACGGGGCTTATCAAGCTCCAGATCAACGCCGGTGCGGCCAACCCGGCCCCGCCGGTCGGCCCCGCGCTGGGTCAGCACGGCGTCAACATCATGGAGTTCTGCAAGGCCTACAACGCCGCGACCGAGTCGCAGCGCGGCATGGTCGTGCCGGTGGAGATCACGGTCTACGAGGACCGTTCCTTCACCTTCGTCACCAAGACCCCGCCGGCCGCGAAGCTGATCCTCAAGGCTGCGGGCGTGGACAAGGGCTCCGGCACCCCGCACAAGGACAAGGTCGCCAAGCTGACGGCCGCCCAGGTCCGCGAGATCGCCGAGCTGAAGATGCCCGACCTGAACGCCAACGACGTCGACGCCGCCATGAAGATCATCTCTGGCACCGCGCGTTCGATGGGCGTCACCGTCGAGGGCTGATTCCAGCCACCCCTTGCACCACCCGTGGTAGGGCCAAGCGCTGGCCCGCACCACAACTCCATGCCTGAAGCGAAAAAACAGGAGCAGAAGTGAAGCGCAGCAAGACTCTCCGCGCTGCGGACGCCAAGGTCGACCGGGAGAAGCTGTACGCCCCGCTCGAGGCCGTCCGTCTCGCCAAGGAGACCTCCTCGGTCAAGTTCGACGCCACCGTCGAGGTCGCCTTCCGCCTGGGTGTTGACCCGCGCAAGGCCGACCAGATGGTCCGTGGCACCGTGAACCTCCCGCACGGCACCGGTAAGACCGCCCGGGTCCTGGTCTTCGCGACCGGTGACCGTGCTGCGGCCGCGGAGGCCGCCGGCGCCGACATCGTCGGCAACGACGAGCTGATCGACGAGATCGCCAAGGGCAACCGCCTGAACGAGTTCGACGCGGTCGTCGCCACCCCGGACCTCATGGGCAAGGTCGGCCGCCTCGGCCGCGTGCTCGGTCCGCGTGGTCTGATGCCGAACCCGAAGACCGGCACCGTGACGATGGACGTGGCCAAGGCCGTCACCGACATCAAGGGCGGCAAGATCGAGTTCCGCGTCGACAAGCACTCGAACCTGCACTTCATCATCGGCAAGGTCTCCTTCTCCGATGCGCAGCTGGTCGAGAACTACGGCGCGGCCCTGGAGGAGATCCTCCGTCTGAAGCCGTCCGCCGCCAAGGGCCGTTACCTGAAGAAGGCCGCCGTGAGCACCACCATGGGCCCCGGCATCCAGGTCGACCCGAACCGCACCCGGAACCTCCTCGTCGAGGAAGACCCGGCTGCTGTCTGAGGCTGACGTCTCCGGGCCGCCCTGCGGCCCGCCTGCGGCACCTTGAACGGGCCCTCCGCCCCCTTCCCGGGGCGGAGGGCCCGTTTTTCGCGTGCCACGCGAACCCTGTTCGATTAGTGTCAGCTGCACGACATGGAGTCACTGCTGTCTCACGGCCGGTGCGACCGGCTCACGAGGTGGCGTTCATTGCATCAGGGGTGGGGAACACACATGAACGCGTACCGCAAGAAGGCCGTCGGGGCCGTCCTGGCCGCCGTTGTGCTGGCCGGCGGCGCCACGGCGTGCGAGGACGGCAAGGGTGCCAAGAAGGACAGCGGCGCCGCCGCGGCGCCCTCCGCGGCCGCACCCAAGCCGGCCGAGGTCACCCCGGCGTCCTACCTGGAGAAGACCAAGACGAAGTCCGCGGAGATCACCTCGCTCCGCTACACCATGTCGGGCACGGCCGCCGGACAGCAGATCTCCGGCGAGGCCTCCATGCGCCTCAAGCCCTCCGTGGCCATGGCCATGAAGATGGCCAACCCCGAGAAGCCGGGCGAGAGCGTGGACATCCGCCTCGTCGACGGCGTCATGTACCTGGGCGCCGAGGGCAAGTTCCTGAAGTTCGACCTCGCGTCCGCGGACCCCGCCGCCGCCAAGCAGCTCGACCAGCTCGGCAGCGGCACGCAGGGCGAGAAGCCGGGCGACAAGGCCGACGACCTGAGCGCCGCCAAGGACCTGAAGAAGGTCGGCGAGGAGACGGTCGACGGCCAGAAGACGACGCACCTCACCGGCACCGTCACCCTGGACGAGCTGCGCGCCCACTCCGCCGCGGGCAAGCCCGAGGCCAAGGAGCGCCAGGAGAAGAACCTGAAGGCGCTGGAAGCCCAGGGCATCAAGAGCCTCGTCATGGACATCTGGATCGACGAGAACGCCCAGACCAAGCAGTTCCGCACCCGGGGCGAGGGCACCTCGGGACCGATGGACCTGACCGTCAAGTTCCTGGACGTCAACAAGCCGGTCGACGTCGCCGCCCCTCCGGCCGACCAGGTCATGGACCTTTCCGAGCTGGCCCGGCAGGGCTGACGGCCGCCCGCACGACCGTACGGCCGCACCAGAACGCCGCGGGGGCTCCGGTCGCCCGTGCTCCGTCCGGCCCCGGCCAACCGGGCCCCGAGGGCGATTTGCCCTCGCGGGACCCGGTCACGTACAGTTCCACGGAAGCCAAAGACCGCTGGTCGTTGCCGCGCCCGTAAGGGAGCGGTGGCCGAAGGATCCGCTGAAAGCGGGCGACCCGCGCAGGTGACTGTGGAAATGCTCCCGGGATTTCGATCCTGGTAGAGCCTTGCCCCGTGCGCCTGCGCCCGGGGCGCTTTGTTTTGTCCAGCCCCTTCTGCGCGGTCCTCATCACCCGGAAGGAGGCCGACGCTCTATGGCAAGGCCCGACAAGGCTGCCGCGGTAGCCGAGCTGGAGGACATGTTCCGCAGCTCGAACGCCGCTGTGCTGACCGAGTACACGGGGCTCACCGTTGCGCAGCTCAAGACGCTGCGTCGTTCGCTCGGTGGGAACGCCCAGTACGCCGTGGTGAAGAACACGCTGACCAAGATTGCGGCCAACTCGGTCGGGATCTCCGCGCTGGACGAGCACCTTGCTGGTTCGACCGCGGTTGCCTTCGTCACCGGTGACCCGGTGGAGTCGGCGAAGGCTCTGCGTGACTTCGCCAAGGAGAACCCCAAGCTCGTCATCAAGGGCGGTGTCCTTGACGGCAAGGCGCTGTCCGCCGACGAGATCAAGAAGCTTGCGGACCTCGAGTCCCGCGAGGTTCTGCTCGCCAAGCTGGCCGGTGCCATGAAGGGCAAGCAGTCCCAGGCTGCCTCGCTCTTCCAGGCGCTGCCGACGAAGCTCGTCCGCACCGTGGACGCCCTTCGCGCCAAGCAGGCCGAGCAGGGCGGTGCCGAGTAATTCGGCTCGCGCATTGATCCGCGCCGCCTAGTGCGCGGATCGTAGCGGGCCGTTACGCCCGCCTTTCGATACATCTCGGCACCTGCCGAATTAGTGGAAGGATCGCCCATCATGGCGAAGCTGTCTCAGGACGACCTGCTCGCTCAGTTCGAGGAGATGACCCTCATCGAGCTCGCCGAGTTCGTGAAGGCCTTCGAGGACAAGTTCGACGTCACCGCCGCTGCGGCCGCCCCGGTCGTCATGGCTGGCGGCGTGGCCGGCGGCGACGCCGGTGCGGCCGAGGAGGAGAAGGACGAGTTCGACGTCATCCTCACCGGCGCCGGCGACAAGAAGATCCAGGTCATCAAGGTCGTGCGCGAGCTGACCTCCCTGGGTCTGAAGGAGGCCAAGGACCTCGTCGACGGCACCCCGAAGCCGGTCCTCGAGAAGGTCAACAAGGAGGCCGCTGACAAGGCCGCCGAGGCCCTCAAGGGCGCCGGTGCCTCCGTCGAGGTCAAGTAACACCTCTGAGGCCGCCTGACGGCCTCTGCGAAGGGCGATCACCCGCAAGGGTGGTCGCCCTTCGGCGTATTCGGCGGT
The DNA here is from genome assembly GCF_042732005.1 of Streptomyces sp. NPDC059851. NCBI lineage: Bacteria > Bacillati > Actinomycetota > Actinomycetes > Kitasatosporales > Streptomycetaceae > Streptomyces > Streptomyces sp. NPDC059851. The sequence goes on from NZ_JBHWJJ010000093.1 coordinate 6,883, forward strand.
GCCTGACTTGCCCTGTCGTCGTTGGGGAGTAGGGTGATCATCGTTGCCCCGTGCGAGGGTCCCGCGACGGGGCCGAGATGATCCGCACGGAGCAGGGGGCCTTGACGAACGGCACGCGGCGCGCAATTCTCAGGACCGTCGCCAGCTCGATCCGCGATCGGGACCACCGATCGAGGATTCGAGGCATGGATCGACTACGAAGAGGGCAGTACTGATACGCGCTCTGTGTACGAAGAGCCGCGACGTTGGACGCAGGGTTGGGTTTTAACGACGTGGGGAAGGCCTGTTGCCGGTTTCCGGAAACCTGGTCTGGACATCAGTGAGCCGAGTGGCTACACTGACCCTTTGCGCTGCCTGTTAGCTGCCCCCTGCCCGTCGCCAGGGGCATGCCCACGCTCGAGCACACTTGATTGATACGCCCTGACCTGGCATTTCAACCAGTTCGGGGAGTGCGTCTCCTGTGTCGGCTGGGACCGGTACGCGCGTAGTGAGTCCGAGCCCTCGGAAGGACCCCCTCTTGGCCGCCTCGCGCAACGCCTCGACCAATACGAACAACGGTGCCAGCACCGCCCCGCTGCGCATCTCCTTTGCAAAGATCAAGGAGCCGCTCGAGGTTCCGAACCTCCTGGCGCTGCAGACCGAGAGCTTTGACTGGCTGCTCGGCAACGCCGCCTGGAAGGCTCGCGTCGAGTCGGCGCTCGAGAGTGGACTGGACGTTCCCACCAAGTCCGGTCTGGAGGAGATCTTCGAGGAGATCTCGCCGATCGAGGACTTCTCCGGGTCGATGTCGCTGACCTTCCGCGACCACCGGTTCGAGCCGGCGAAGAACTCCGTCGACGAGTGCAAGGAGCGCGACTTCACGTACGCGGCGCCGCTCTTCGTCACGGCCGAGTTCACGAACAACGAGACCGGTGAGATCAAGTCTCAGACGGTATTCATGGGCGACTTCCCGCTCATGACCAACAAGGGCACCTTCGTGATCAACGGCACCGAGCGTGTCGTCGTGTCGCAGCTGGTGCGCTCCCCCGGCGTCTACTTCGACTCCTCCATCGACAAGACGTCCGACAAGGACATCTTCTCCGCCAAGATCATCCCGTCCCGGGGTGCCTGGCTGGAGATGGAGGTCGACAAGCGCGACATGGTCGGTGTCCGCATCGACCGCAAGCGCAAGCAGTCTGTCACCGTCCTCCTGAAGGCCCTCGGCTGGACCACCGAGCAGATCCTGGAGGAGTTCGGCGAGTACGAGTCCATGCGCGCCACCCTGGAGAAGGACCACACCCAGGGCCAGGACGACGCGCTGCTCGACATCTACCGCAAGCTGCGTCCGGGCGAGCCGCCGACCCGTGAGGCCGCGCAGACGCTGCTCGAGAACCTGTACTTCAACCCGAAGCGCTACGACCTGGCGAAGGTCGGCCGCTACAAGGTCAACAAGAAGCTCGGGGCCGACGAGCCGCTCGACGCCGGCGTGCTGACCGTCGACGACATCATCGCGACGATCAAGTACCTCGTGAAGCTCCACGCGGGCGAGACCGAGACCATCGGCGAGTCCGGCCGTTCGATCGTCGTCGAGACCGACGACATCGACCACTTCGGCAACCGCCGCCTGCGCAACGTCGGCGAGCTCATCCAGAACCAGGTCCGCACGGGTCTGGCGCGCATGGAGCGCGTCGTCCGCGAGCGCATGACCACCCAGGACGTCGAGGCGATCACGCCGCAGACCCTGATCAACATCCGGCCGGTCGTCGCCTCCATCAAGGAGTTCTTCGGCACCAGCCAGCTGTCGCAGTTCATGGACCAGAACAACCCGCTGTCTGGTCTGACCCACAAGCGCCGTCTCTCCGCGCTCGGCCCCGGTGGTCTGAGCCGTGAGCGGGCGGGCTTCGAGGTCCGTGACGTCCACCCGTCGCACTACGGCCGCATGTGCCCGATCGAGACCCCTGAAGGCCCGAACATCGGTCTGATCGGCTCGCTCGCCTCCTACGGCCGCGTCAACGCGTTCGGTTTCGTCGAGACCCCGTACCGCAAGGTCGTCGACGGCCAGGTCACCGACGAGGTCGACTACCTGACCGCCGACGAGGAAGACCGCTTCGTCATCGCCCAGGCCAACGCGCGCCTGGACGAGAACCTGCGCTTCGCCGAGGGCCGCGTCCTGGTCCGCCGCCGTGGCGGCGAGGTCGACTACGTCCCCGGTGACGACGTGGACTACATGGACGTCTCGCCGCGCCAGATGGTGTCGGTCGCGACCGCCATGATCCCCTTCCTCGAGCACGACGACGCCAACCGTGCCCTCATGGGCGCGAACATGATGCGCCAGGCCGTTCCGCTCATCAAGGCGGAGGCCCCGCTCGTCGGCACCGGCATGGAGTACCGCTGCGCCGTCGACGCCGGCGACTCCATCAAGGCGGAGAAGGACGGTGTCGTCCAGGAGGTCTCGGCCGACTACATCACCGTCACGAACGACGACGGCACGTACACCACGTACCGCGTCGCCAAGTTCAACCGCTCCAACCAGGGCACCTCGGTCAACCAGAAGGTCATCGTCAACGAGGGCGACCGGGTCATCGAGGGCCAGGTCCTCGCCGACGGTCCGGCGACCGAGAACGGCGAGATGGCGCTGGGCAAGAACCTGCTCGTGGCGTTCATGCCGTGGGAGGGCCACAACTACGAGGACGCGATCATCCTGTCGCAGCGCCTCGTCCAGGACGACGTCCTCTCCTCGATCCACATCGAGGAGCACGAGGTCGACGCCCGTGACACCAAGCTCGGCCCCGAGGAGATCACCCGGGACATCCCGAACGTCTCCGAGGAGGTCCTCGCCGACCTCGACGAGCGCGGCATCATCCGCATCGGTGCGGACGTCGTCGCCGGCGACATCCTGGTCGGCAAGGTCACCCCGAAGGGTGAGACCGAGCTGACCCCGGAGGAGCGCCTGCTCCGCGCGATCTTCGGTGAGAAGGCCCGCGAGGTCCGTGACACCTCCCTGAAGGTGCCGCACGGTGAGATCGGCAAGGTCATCGGCGTCCGCGTCTTCGACCGCGAGGAGGGGGACGAGCTTCCCCCGGGCGTGAACCAGCTGGTCCGCGTCTACGTCGCCCAGAAGCGCAAGATCACCGACGGTGACAAGCTCGCCGGCCGCCACGGCAACAAGGGTGTCATCTCCAAGATCCTCCCGATCGAGGACATGCCGTTCCTCGAGGACGGCACCCCGGTCGACATCATCCTCAACCCGCTCGGTGTCCCGTCCCGAATGAACCCGGGACAGGTCCTGGAGATCCACCTCGGCTGGCTCGCCAGCCGCGGCTGGGACGTCTCCGGCCTCGCGGACGAGTGGGCCCAGCGCCTGCAGGTCATCGGCGCGGACCAGGTCGCCCCCGGCACCAACGTCGCCACCCCGGTGTTCGACGGTGCCCGCGAGGACGAGCTGGCCGGCCTCCTGCAGCACACCATCCCGAACCGCGACGGCGAGCGCATGGTGCTCCCGTCCGGCAAGGCGCGCCTGTTCGACGGCCGCTCCGGCGAGCCGTTCCCGGACCCGATCTCGGTCGGGTACATGTACATCCTCAAGCTCCACCACCTGGTCGACGACAAGCTCCACGCCCGTTCGACCGGTCCGTACTCGATGATCACGCAGCAGCCGCTGGGTGGTAAGGCGCAGTTCGGTGGCCAGCGCTTCGGTGAGATGGAGGTGTGGGCGCTCGAGGCTTACGGTGCCGCCTACGCCCTCCAGGAGCTCCTGACCATCAAGTCCGACGACGTCACCGGCCGCGTGAAGGTCTACGAGGCCATCGTCAAGGGCGAGAACATCCCCGAGCCGGGCATTCCCGAGTCCTTCAAGGTGCTCATCAAGGAAATGCAGTCGCTCTGCCTCAACGTGGAGGTGCTGTCCTCGGACGGCATGTCCATCGAGATGCGCGACACCGACGAGGACGTCTTCCGCGCTGCGGAGGAGCTGGGTATCGACCTGTCCCGGCGCGAGCCGAGCAGCGTCGAAGAGGTCTGACGGGCCTGGCCGGGGGCTCGCAACCGCAGCCCCCGGCCATCCCCGGGACCGTTCAGACCATGATTGAGACACGACCCCGAAAGAGGGATTGACGCACAGTGCTCGACGTCAACTTCTTCGACGAGCTGCGGATCGGCCTTGCCACCGCGGACGACATCCGTACCTGGTCGCACGGCGAGGTCAAGAAGCCGGAGACCATCAACTACCGCACCCTGAAGCCCGAGAAGGACGGACTCTTCTGCGAGAAGATCTTCGGTCCGACCCGGGACTGGGAGTGCTACTGCGGCAAGTACAAGCGTGTCCGCTTCAAGGGCATCATCTGTGAGCGCTGTGGCGTCGAGGTCACGCGCGCCAAGGTGCGCCGTGAGCGGATGGGCCACATCGAACTTGCCGCCCCCGTCACCCACATCTGGTACTTCAAGGGCGTCCCGTCGCGCCTCGGCTACCTGCTGGACCTCGCGCCGAAGGACCTCGAGAAGGTCATCTACTTCGCCGCGTACATGATCACGTTCGTCGACGACGAGCGCCGTCAGCGCGACCTGCCGTCGCTGGAGGCCCACGTCTCCGTCGAGCGCCAGCAGATCGAGAACCGCCGCGACTCCGACCTGGAGGCCCGCGCCAAGAAGCTCGAGTCCGACCTGGCCGAGCTCGAGGCCGAGGGCGCCAAGGCCGACGTGCGCCGCAAGGTGCGCGAGGGCGCCGAGCGCGAGATGAAGCAGCTCCGCGACCGCTCCCAGCGCGAGATCGACCGCCTGGACGAGGTCTGGAACCGCTTCAAGAACCTCAAGGTCCAGGACCTGGAGGGCGACGAGCTCCTCTACCGCGAGCTGCGTGACCGCTTCGGCACGTACTTCGACGGCTCGATGGGCGCCGCGGCGCTGCAGAAGCGCCTGGAGTCCTTCGACCTGGAGGAGGAGGCCGAGCGCCTCCGCGAGATCATCCGCACCGGCAAGGGCCAGAAGAAGACCCGTGCGCTGAAGCGTCTGAAGGTCGTCTCCGCGTTCCTGCAGACCAGCAACAGCCCCAAGGGCATGGTCCTGGACTGCGTCCCGGTGATCCCGCCGGACCTGCGTCCGATGGTGCAGCTGGACGGTGGCCGCTTCGCGACCTCCGACCTGAACGACCTGTACCGCCGTGTCATCAACCGCAACAACCGCCTGAAGCGCCTCCTCGACCTCGGTGCCCCCGAGATCATCGTGAACAACGAGAAGCGCATGCTCCAGGAGGCCGTCGACGCGCTGTTCGACAACGGCCGTCGCGGCCGCCCGGTCACGGGCCCCGGCAACCGCCCGCTGAAGTCCCTCAGCGACATGCTGAAGGGCAAGCAGGGTCGCTTCCGTCAGAACCTGCTCGGTAAGCGCGTGGACTACTCCGCGCGTTCCGTGATCGTCGTCGGTCCGCAGCTGAAGCTGCACCAGTGCGGTCTGCCCAAGGCCATGGCGCTGGAGCTCTTCAAGCCGTTCGTGATGAAGCGCCTGGTCGACCTGAACCACGCGCAGAACATCAAGTCGGCCAAGCGCATGGTCGAGCGCGGCCGCACCGTCGTGTACGACGTCCTCGAAGAGGTCATCGCCGAGCACCCGGTGCTGCTGAACCGTGCGCCCACGCTGCACCGCCTCGGCATCCAGGCCTTCGAGCCGCAGCTGGTCGAGGGCAAGGCCATCCAGATCCACCCGCTCGTCTGCACCGCGTTCAACGCAGACTTCGACGGTGACCAGATGGCCGTGCACCTGCCGCTGTCCGCGGAGGCGCAGGCCGAGGCCCGCATCCTGATGCTGTCCTCGAACAACATCCTCAAGCCGGCCGACGGCCGCCCGGTGACGATGCCGACCCAGGACATGGTCCTCGGTCTGTTCTTCCTCACCACGGACGGCGAGCTGCGCGACGTCAAGGGCGAGGGCCGTGCCTTCGGCTCCACCGCCGAGGCGATCATGGCCTTCGACGCCGGCGAGCTCTCGCTGCAGTCGCAGGTCGACATCCGCTTCCCGGTGGGCACCATCCCGCCGCGCGGCTGGGTCCCCCCGGTCGCGGAGGAGGGCGAGCCGGAGTTCCAGCCGGGCGACAGCTTCCGTCTGAAGACCACGCTGGGTCGTGCGCTCTTCAACGAGCTGCTGCCGGAGGACTACCCGTTCGTCGACTACTCGGTGGGCAAGAAGCAGCTCTCCGAGATCGTCAACGACCTGGCCGAGCGCTACCCCAAGGTCATCGTGGCGGCGACGCTCGACAACCTGAAGGCGGCCGGCTTCCACTGGGCGACCCGTTCCGGCGTCACCGTGGCCATCTCCGACGTCGTGGTCCCCGAGGCCAAGAAGGAGATCGTCGCGGGCTACGAGGCCCAGGACGAGAAGGTCCAGAAGCAGTACGAGCGCGGTCTGATCACCAAGGACGAGCGCACGCAGGAGCTCATCGCGATCTGGACCAAGGCGACCAACGAGGTCGCCGAGGCGATGAACGCGAACTTCCCCAAGACCAACCCCATCTTCATGATGGTTGACTCGGGTGCCCGAGGAAACATGATGCAGATGAGGCAGATCGCCGGTATGCGTGGTCTGGTGTCGAACGCGAAGAACGAGACCATCCCGCGTCCGATCAAGGCCTCGTTCCGTGAGGGCCTCTCCGTGCTGGAGTACTTCATCTCCACCCACGGTGCCCGTAAGGGTCTGGCCGACACCGCCCTGCGTACCGCCGACTCGGGTTACCTGACCCGTCGTCTGGTGGACGTCTCGCAGGACGTGATCATCCGCGAGGAGGACTGCGGCACCGACCGCGGCCTGAAGCTGAAGATCGCCGTCCGGGACGAGACCGGTGTCCTGCGCAAGGCCGAGGACGTCGAGACCTCGGTGTACGCGCGCATGCTCGCCGAGGACGTCGTCGTCGACGGCAAGGTCCTGGCCCCGGCCAACGTCGACCTGGGCGATGTCCTCATCGACCAGCTCGTCGCGGCCGGCGTGGAGGAGGTCAAGACCCGCTCGGTCCTGACCTGTGAGTCCGCCGTCGGTACCTGTGCCTTCTGCTACGGCCGCTCCCTGGCCACCGGCAAGCTGGTCGACATCGGTGAGGCGGTCGGCATCATCGCCGCCCAGTCCATCGGTGAGCCCGGCACCCAGCTGACGATGCGTACCTTCCACACCGGTGGTGTGGCCGGTGACGACATCACCCAGGGTCTGCCGCGTGTCGTCGAGCTCTTCGAGGCCCGTACCCCGAAGGGTGTCGCCCCGATCTCCGAGGCCGCCGGTCGCGTGCGGATCGAGGAGACCGAGAAGACCAAGAAGATCGTCATCACGCCGGACGACGGCAGCGACGAGACGGCCTTCCCGATCTCCAAGCGCGCCAAGGTCATCGTCCACGAGGGCGACCACGTCGAGGTGGGCCAGAAGCTCACCGCGGGTGCCACCAACCCGCACGACGTGCTGCGCATCCTCGGCCAGCGTGCGGTCCAGGTCCACCTGGTCGGCGAGGTCCAGAAGGTCTACAACTCGCAGGGCGTGTCGATCCACGACAAGCACATCGAGATCATCATCCGGCAGATGCTCCGCCGCGTGACGATCATCGAGTCGGGCGACGCCGAGCTGCTCCCGGGCGAGCTCGTCGAGCGTTCGCGCTTCGAGACCGAGAACCGTCGTGTGGTCACCGAGGGCGGTCACCCCGCCTCCGGCCGTCCGCAGCTGATGGGTATCACCAAGGCCTCGCTCGCCACCGAGTCCTGGCTGTCGGCGGCGTCCTTCCAGGAGACGACCCGGGTCCTGACCGACGCGGCGATCAACGCCAAGTCGGACTCCCTGATCGGCCTCAAGGAGAACGTCATCATCGGTAAGCTCATCCCGGCCGGTACGGGCCTCGCCCGCTACCGCAACATCCGGGTCGAGCCCACCGAGGAGGCGAAGGCCGCGATGTACTCGGCCGTCGGCTACGACGACATCGACTACTCGCCCTTCGGCACCGGCTCCGGCCAGGCCGTCCCGCTGGAGGACTACGACTACGGCCCGTACAACGGCTAAGGGTCCACAAGAGGAAGCCCCCCGCTGCTCCGGAAGGAGCGGCGGGGGGCTTCCTCGTTACGTAGGTGGGGGTGTGGGGGACTTCCTCGTACGTACGGACGGACGGGCCGACGGGCCGACGGGCCGACGGGCCGGCGGGCCGGCGGTCGTACGGGCGGGGTCGAGCGCTCCCGGCCGGTGGCCCGGGACCGGCCGCCGAGCCGGGAGCGGCCCGGGCCTCAGGCGCGGCGTCGGCGGCGGCCGGCGAGGGTGACGCCGGTCAGGGCCAGCAGGGACAGGGCCGCGCCGGCCAGGCCCGGGGTGAGCCCCTTCGGGGTGAAGGTGCAGGCGAGCTTCGTCGTGCCCGGGGGGACGGGCAGGGCGAGCAGGCCGTGGAAGGGAGTCGGGGCCACCGGCTTCGCGTCCGCCGTGCACTGCCAGCCGGGGACGGCGGTCATGGCGAAGACCGCCGTACCGGTGGTGCCCGCCGGCAGGGTGGCGCGGATGTCGTGGCCGCCCGTCCGGACGTCGACGGCACCCGTTCGGGTGAGGCCGCGGACGGCGTCGTCCAGCCCGGCGCGGTCCAGGCAGCCGATCGGGTGGTCCCCGGCGGTGGCGTCCTCGGTCCGGGTGTGCACCGTCACGGCGACCGTGCCGTCCGCCGGGACCGGGCCCAGCTTCACGACACCCGTCACCTGGTCCTCCAGCGGCCGCTGTGCGCCGTCCCGGGTGAGGGTGCCGTACAGGTCGGGGGAGAACCAGTACGCCTCGGAGCCGGGGGTGCACCGTGCGGTGTACGTCTGCTCGGTGGCCGTGCCGCCCCGGACCGCGCGCGGGACCTGGTACACGGCCGCGCCGAGGACGTTCTCCTGCCGGGCGTAGACGCTGCCGGCCGGGTTGGGGGAGGTGAAGGGGCCGCTGCGGACCGTGACCAGCGGGGGAGCCGGGAAGCGGGTCGCGGTCCAGGTGTCCTTCGCCGGGCCGGGGCTGACGCGGGCGCCGATCGCGAAGATCGCGTCGAGGACCGGGTTGTCGGCGCCGAAGAAGGTCCGGCCGTCGTTCTTGAAGCCGTAGCCGAGGGGCTCCAGCGCCTCGTACGTGACCTGCGGCAGATAGCTGCTGTAGTACTGCGGGCCCTCCGCCCCGAGCGCCAGGGCGTCGTTGTACGAGGTCTGCGGCGCGCCCGAGTCGGTCCGGTAGCGGGGCCAGCCGTTCACCTCGCGGACGGCTTCGTGGTGCGCGCCGATCGAGCTGTTCGACGTGGGGATCGGCTTGGCCCAGCGCTCACGGGAGCGGCGGGCGTCGGCGCTGGCGGCTGCGGCGGTGGACTCGGCGAGGACCACGCCGACCATGAGCACGGCGGCCACCGGGACCAGGAAGCGCCGCCGGTCGCCCTGCGCCAGCAGGACCAGGGCCAGGAGGGAGACCACGCCGCCGCCGATGACGGCCCGCCAGGTCCAGCCGCCGAAGTCGTCGGTGTGCCGGAGCAGGAAGGCGGCGGCGACCAGCAGGCCCGCCGCCGCGACGAGGTGGAGGGGCCGCGGCCGGTGGGCCAGGGACAGCCAGGCCAGGACCACGACCATCCCGCTGAAGACGAAGGCCTCCCGGTACGGGTTGCCGTTCGGCACCGCGAGGCCGTGCCACAGGTACTGGGTGGGCGGGAACTGGAAGGAGGCGAGGACGAGCAGCGTCGCCGCCGCCCACACCAGGCGGGTCCTGCGGGCGACGGCCGCGTTGAACAGGAAGGACCCGGCCAGGACCAGGCCCAGCGAGGCCACGTACAGCCGCGGCCGCCCGCCCCACAGGTGGGTGGCCGGAAGCATCCCGGACAGGAAGACCTCGATCCGCACCGGGTCGAAGGCCGCGGCCCCCGTCGGCTGCGCGGCGCCGCTGGACAGGAAGGACGGCAGGAGCAGCGGCAGGGTGAGCAGGATGCCCGTCGCGGCGGCGGTCGAGGCCCGCCACAGGGCACGCACCCGCTGCCGGCCGGTCAGGTCGAGCGTGGCCGCGCGGACGGCGAGCAGCACGCAGGCGGCCATCGTGGCCATCATCGCGGTGTAGAAGTTGCCGAACCAGGCGAGCGCGACGAGCAGGGCGGCGCCGGTCCAGCGGCGCTCCTGGAGGCACCACTCGACGGCGATGCCCAGCAGGGGGAACGCCACCAGGCCCCACAGCCACATGGGGATGTACGAGGCGTCGCTCAGCGCCCAGCCGCACAGCCCGTAGCAGGCACCGAGGACCCCGCGCTGCCACCACGGCCCGGGGTGCAGGCGACCGAGGTAGACGGCCATCACGGCGGCGGCGGTGCCCATCGTGACCGGGGTGACCAGGAAGACGGCCAGGTCGACGTGGGCCCGCGGGACGATGACGGCCAGCCAGGAGAAGGGGTTGCCGAGGTAGGTGTAGTAGTCGGACAGGAACTGCTGTCCGAATCCGCCCCGCCAGCTGAAGAGGACGTCACCCGCGGCCTGCCCGTGGACCAGGTCCCACAGCCCGCGGTGGAAGGGCACGTACTGGTTGGCCTGGTCGTTGATGGCCCGGCCGGTGTTGCCGAAGGGGAAGGTGCCGCGGGCCGCCCAAGCCGCGCAGAACGCGCCGGCGGTGACGAGGAAGGCGAGCAGCGGCGCGTACAGGCGCTCGGGCCGCGGCATCCGCCGGCGGCGCGCGGGACCGGGATCGGAGAGGACCGGGCCCTCCGCGGCCGTCGACTCCGGGGTGACCGTCCGCAATGTCCCGCTCCCTGGTGGTGGTGCCGTTTGGGCTGAATCGCTGACGCATTTTAGTGGCCGGGAGGGGGCGGCCCGGTCGCCGTGGACGGCCGTCGTCGACGGCTCATACCACATCCGGAGGGCCGGGGCGTCCTGGGCGGCCGGGACCCAAGGGGCACATGACCGGCGGGCATGTCGCGGCCGTCGCGGCGAGGCCTTTGTTTTGACCGGAGTGGATGCGGTGGGTACGCTCAGACCTTGTGCCTGGGGTGTGCCTGGGCTCCCGTGCGTGTCCATCAACCGCACGCGAGCCGCACCGGCCACCGAGATCCACACGCCCTTTCCCGCTTGCGGGAAGGCTTACCGGATCCGACACACCCGACCGCGTGGGTCGGGCAGAAGTTCCAGGTTAGCTTTACTACACGGCACACAGAAACCGGAGAAGTAGTGCCTACGATCCAGCAGCTGGTCCGTAAGGGCCGGCAGGACAAGGTCGAGAAGACGAAGACGCCCGCGCTTGAGGCTTCGCCCCAGCGTCGTGGCGTCTGCACGCGTGTGTTCACGACCACCCCGAAGAAGCCGAACTCGGCGCTCCGCAAGGTCGCGCGTGTGCGTCTGACCTCCGGCATCGAGGTCACCGCTTACATTCCGGGTGAGGGACACAACCTGCAGGAGCACTCCATCGTGCTCGTGCGTGGTGGCCGTGTGAAGGACCTGCCGGGTGTTCGTTACAAGATCATCCGCGGTGCGCTTGACACCCAGGCTGTCAAGAACCGCAAGCAGGCCCGCAGCCGCTACGGCGCCAAGAAGGAGAAGTAAGAATGCCTCGTAAGGGCCCCGCCCCGAAGCGCCCGGTCATCATCGACCCGGTCTACCAGTCTCCTCTTGTCACCTCCCTGATCAACAAGATCCTGCTGAACGGCAAGCGCTCCACCGCCGAGCGCATCGTCTACGGCGCCATGGAAGGCCTCCGCGAGAAGACGGGCAACGACCCGGTCATCACGCTGAAGCGCGCGCTGGAGAACGTCAAGCCGTCGCTCGAGGTCAAGTCCCGCCGTGTCGGTGGCGCGACCTACCAGGTTCCGGTCGAGGTCAAGCCGGGTCGCCAGTCGACCCTGGCGCTGCGCTGGCTCGTGGGCTACTCCCGCGCCCGTCGCGAGAAGACCATGACCGAGCGCCTCATGAACGAGCTCCTCGACGCGTCGAACGGCCTTGGTGCGGCCGTGAAGAAGCGTGAGGACACGCACAAGATGGCCGAGTCCAACAAGGCCTTCGCGCACTACCGCTGGTAGTCGCAACCCACATCGAGACCGAGAGAAGACTGAAGCCTTATGGCTACCACTTCGCTTGACCTGGCCAAGGTGCGCAACATCGGCATCATGGCCCACATCGACGCGGGCAAGACGACCACCACCGAGCGCATCCTGTTCTACACCGGTGTCTCCTACAAGATCGGTGAGGTCCACGACGGCGCTGCCACGATGGACTGGATGGAGCAGGAGCAGGAGCGCGGCATCACGATCACGTCTGCCGCGACGACCTGCCACTGGCCGCTCGAGGACGTCGACCACACCATCAACATCATCGACACCCCGGGTCACGTGGACTTCACGGTCGAGGTGGAGCGTTCGCTCCGCGTCCTCGACGGTGCCGTCACCGTGTTCGACGGTGTCGCCGGTGTGGAGCCGCAGTCCGAGACGGTGTGGCGTCAGGCCGACCGTTACGGCGTGCCGCGCATCTGCTTCGTCAACAAGCTCGACCGCACCGGCGCCGAGTTCCACCGCTGCGTCGACATGATCAAGGACCGCCTGGGTGCGGTTCCGATCGTCATGCAGCTCCCGATCGGTGCCGAGGCGGACTTCCAGGGCGTTGTCGACCTGGTCCGCATGAAGGCGCTGGTCTGGTCCGCCGAGGCGACCAAGGGCGAGATGTACGACGTCGTCGACATCCCCGACACGCACACCGAGGCCGCTGAAGAGTGGCGCGGCAAGCTGGTCGAGACCGTCGCCGAGAACGACGACGAGATCATGGAGCTCTTCCTCAACGGCGAGGAGCCGACCGAGGAGCAGCTGCACGCCGCCGTGCGCCGCATCATCCTGGGCTCCGGCAAGGGTGAGGGTTCCACGATCACCGCGGTGTTCTGCGGTACGGCGTTCAAGAACAAGGGTGTCCAGCCCCTGCTCGACGCGGTCGTCCGCTACCTGCCGTCGCCGCTCGACATCGAGGCCATCGAGGGTCACGACGTCAAGGACGCCGAGACCGTCGTGAAGCGCAAGCCGTCGGACGAGGAGCCCCTCGCCGCGCTCGCCTTCAAGATCATGAGCGACCCGCACCTCGGCAAGCTCACCTTCGTCCGGGTTTACTCGGGCCGCCTGGAGGCCGGCACCGCGGTGCTGAACTCCGTCAAGGGCAAGAAGGAGCGCATCGGCAAGATCTACCGCATGCACGCGAACAAGCGTGAGGAGATCGACTCGGTGGGCGCCGGCGACATCGTCGCCGTGATGGGCCTGAAGCAGACCACCACCGGTGAGACGCTGTGCGACGACAAGGCCCCGGTCATCCTGGAGTCCATGGACTTCCCGGCCCCGGTCATCCAGGTCGCCATCGAGCCCAAGTCCAAGGGTGACCAGGAGAAGCTGGGTGTCGCCATCCAGCGTCTCGCGGAGGAGGACCCCTCCTTCCACGTTCACTCGGACGAGGAGACGGGCCAGACCATCCTCGGCGGTATGGGCGAGCTGCACCTCGAGGTGCTGGTCGACCGTATGAAGCGCGAGTTCAAGGTCGAGGCCAACGTCGGCAAGCCGCAGGTCGCGTACCGCGAGACCATCCGCAAGTCGGTCGAGCGCCACGACTACACGCACAAGAAGCAGACCGGTGGTACCGGTCAGTTCGCCAAGGTGCAGATCGCGATCGAGCCGATCACGGACGCCGAGGGTCCGGCGTACGAGTTCGTGAACAAGGTCACCGGTGGCCGCGTGCCGAAGGAGTACATCCCCTCGGTCGACGCGGGTGCGCAGGAGGCCATGCAGTTCGGCATCCTGGCCGGCTACGAGATGACGGGCGTCCGCGTCACGCTTCTCGACGGTGCCTTCCACGAGGTCGACTCCTCCGAGCTCGCGTTCAAGATCGCCGGTTCGCAGGCCTTCAAGGAGGCCGCGCGCAAGGCGTCCCCCGTGCTCCTCGAGCCGATGATGGCCGTTGAGGTCACCACGCCCGAGGACTACATGGGCGATGTCATCGGCGACATCAACTCCCGCCGTGGCCAGATCCAGGCCATGGAGGAGCGTCACGGCGCCCGCGTCGTGAAGGGCCTCGTGCCGCTGTCGGAGATGTTCGGCTACGTCGGAGACCTCCGCAGCAAGACCTCGGGTCGCGCCAGCTACTCGATGCAGTTCGACTCCTACGCCGAGGTTCCGCGGAACGTCGCCGAGGAGATCATCGCGAAGGCCAAGGGCGAGTAACTCTCCCGAGCACACGCTTTAGGCTTGTCACCGGAACCTCTGGGGCAACGGGGAAATCAAAAAACCTGTTGCCCCGGGGACCGGCTTTCCAGCAAAGATCACCTGGCGCCGATGAGTAAGGCGTACAGAACCACTCTCCAGGAGGACCCCCGTGGCGAAGGCGAAGTTCGAGCGGACTAAGCCGCACGTCAACATCGGCACCATCGGTCACATTGACCACGGTAAGACGACCCTCACGGCCGCCATTACCAAGGTGCTGCACGACGCGTACCCGGACCTGAACGAGGCCTCGGCCTTCGACCAGATCGACAAGGCTCCTGAGGAGCGCCAGCGCGGTATCACCATCTCCATCGCGCACGTCGAGTACCAGACCGAGGCGCGTCACTACGCCCACGTCGACTGCCCGGGTCACGCGGACTACATCAAGAACATGATCACCGGTGCCGCGCAGATGGACGGCGCCATCCTCGTGGTCGCCGCCACCGACGGCCCGATGCCGCAGACCAAGGAGCACGTGCTCCTGGCCCGCCAGGTCGGCGTTCCGTACATCGTCGTCGCCCTGAACAAGGCCGACATGGTGGACGACGAGGAGATCCTGGAGCTCGTCGAGCTCGAGGTGCGTGAGCTCCTCTCCGAGTACGAGTTCCCGGGCGACGACCTGCCGGTCGTCCGCGTCTCGGCGCTGAAGGCGCTCGAGGGCGACAAGGAGTGGGGCGAGAAGCTCCTCGGCCTGATGGCCGCCGTGGACGAGTCGATCCCGACCCCGCCGCGTGACACCGAGAAGCCGTTCCTGATGCCCGTCGAGGACGTCTTCACGATCACCGGTCGTGGCACCGTCGTCACCGGTCGTATCGAGCGTGGTGTCCTGAAGGTCAACGAGACCGTCGACATCATCGGCATCAAGAACGAGAAGACCACCACCACGGTCACCGGCATCGAGATGTTCCGCAAGCTGCTCGACGAGGGCCAGGCCGGTGAGAACGTCGGTCTGCTGCTCCGCGGCATCAAGCGCGAGGACGTCGAGCGCGGCCAGGTCATCATCAAGCCGGGCTCGGTCACCCCGCACACCGAGTTCGAGGCCCAGGCCTACATCCTGTCCAAGGACGAGGGTGGCCGCCACACGCCGTTCTTCAACAACTACCGTCCGCAGTTCTACTTCCGTACCACGGACGTGACGGGCGTTGTGACCCTGCCGCAGGGCACCGAGATGGTCATGCCGGGCGACAACACCGAGATGTCCGTCCAGCTGATCCAGCCGGTCGCCATGGAGGAGGGCCTGAAGTTCGCCATCCGTGAGGGTGGTCGCACCGTGGGCGCCGGCCAGGTCACCAAGATCGTGAAGTAAGTCCTTCACGCTCTGACCCGGTCGTCCGCGCGAGCGGACTCCGTGTTCGGCACGAGGGCCCCTTCCCCACCGCTTCGGCGGCGGGGGAGGGGCCCTCGGTCGTGTCCGGCCACCCGTGCCCGTGCCCGTGCCCGTGCCGTACGACGGTCGGGGCGGCGCCACGGAGAAGGGCCGCACCCCGTCGCGGGGTGCGGCCCTCGTGCGTCCGTAGGGGCTGCGGCGGCCGGTGCCGTCAGTTCACGCGGAGGGACTCCGTGAACTGCTTGCAGGCGGCGTAGTCGGGCAGCAGGCCCGTCTCGACGGCCTGCGCCAGCGAGGGGGCGGCCTCGTCGCGGGCGGACAGCAGCGGGACCTCCGCCGGCCATTCGATGCCCAGGTCCGGGTCGAGCGGGTGAACCGAGTGCTCGCCGGTCGGGTTGTACAGCTCCGAACACAGGTAGGAAAGCGTCGCGTCGTCCGTCAGCGCGCAGAAGCCGTGGCCCATGCCCTCGGGGATGTAGACCGCGCGACGGTCCACGTCGTCGAGGCGGACGCCCTCCCAGCGGCCGAAGGTCGGGGAGCCGACCCGCAGGTCCACGATGACGTCGAGCACGGCGCCGCGCACGCAGGTCACGTACTTGGCCTGGCCGGGCGGCACGTCGGCGAAGTGGACGCCGCGGACCACGCCGCGGGAGGAGACCGACAGGTTGGCCTGCGCCAGCTTCAGCGGGTGCCCGACGAGCTCGGACAGCTTGTCGAAGCGGTACCACTCGGTGAACAGGCCGCGCGGGTCGCCGTGCAGCTGAGGGGTGATCTCGTAGACGCCCTCGATGGAGAGTTCGCGGAACTTCACTTCGCGGGCTCCTCGTCGAGCAGGCCCAGCAGGTACTGGCCGTAGCCGCTCTTCAGCAGCGGCTGGGCCAGCTCGCGCAGCTGCGCGTCGTCGATCAGGCCGGCCCGCCAGGAGGCTTCTTCGATGCAGCCGATCTTGAAGCCCTGGCGCTCCTCGATGACGCGGACGAACTCGGAGGCCTGGACCATCGAGACGAAGGTGCCGGTGTCCAGCCAGGCGGTCCCGCGGTCGAGGATGGTGACGTTGAGCTCGCCGGCCTGGAGGTAGGCGTCGTTGACGGCGGTGATCTCCAGCTCGCCGCGGGCGCTGGGCTCGAGGTCGCGGGCTATCCCTACGACGCGGTTGTCGTAGAAGTACAGCCCCGGCACCGCGTACCGGGACTTCGGCTGGGCCGGCTTCTCCTCGATGGAGATGGCCTGGCCGTTCTCGTCGAACTCGACGACGCCGTACGCCGTCGGGTCCGCGACCGGGTACGCGAAGACCCTGCCGCCCTTGGAGTCGGTGTGCTCTGCCAGACGGGTGCCGAGGCCGCTGCCGTGGAAGATGTTGTCACCCAGGATCAGGGCCACGGACTCGTCGCCGATGAAGTCGGCGCCGAGGACGAACGCCTGGGCGATGCCCTCGGGACGCTCCTGGACCGCGTACTCCAGCCGCAGGCCGAACTGGGATCCGTCACCGAGCAGTCGCTCGAACTGGGGACGGTCCTCCGGCGTGGTGATGACGAGAATCTCACTGATTCCGGCCATGACCAGGGTGGAGAGCGGATAGTAGATCATCGGCTTGTCGAAGACGGGGAGCAGCTGCTTCGAGACTGCCCGGGTCAGCGGCCAGAGTCGGGATCCGGTGCCGCCGGCCAAGAGAATTCCACGCATGGCACCACAGTATGCGAGAGCAACCGGAACGAAGGGCTCCGGGCCGGTGGGGTGGTAGTACGAGCGACTAGACTCTCCGTACTATGCGCATTCTTGTGACCGGCGGCGCCGGCTTCATCGGTTCAGAATTTGTCCGGCAGCAGCTCGGCGCGGACGCATCGGCCCAGATCACGGTGTTCGACAAGCTCACCTACTCCGGTGTCGAAGCCAACCTCGACCCGATCGCCGGCCACTCCGGTTACAAGTTCGTCAAGGGCGACATCTGCGATGCCGAGGCCGTCGACGCGGTCATGCCCGGCCATGACGTCGTCGTGCACTTCGCCGCCGAGTCGCACGTGGACCGCTCCATCGCCGGCGCCGGCCCGTTCGTCATGACGAACGTCGTCGGTACGCAGGTCCTGCTGGACTCCGCGCGCAAGCACGGCGTGGGCCGCTTCGTCCACATCTCCACCGACGAGGTGTACGGCTCCATCAACGAGGGCTCCTGGACCGAGGAGTGGCCGCTGGTGCCCAACTCCCCGTACTCCGCCTCGAAGGCCTCCTCCGACCTGCTGGCGCTGGCGTACGCGCGGACCCACGGCATGGACGTCGTGGTGACCCGCTGCTCCAACAACTACGGGCACTACCAGTTCCCGGAGAAGGTCATCCCGCTGTTCGTCACCAACCTGATGGACGGCAAGAAGGTCCCGCTGTACGGGAACGGCGGCAACGTCCGCGACTGGCTGCACGTCTCCGACCACTGCCGCGGCATCGACCTGGCCATGCGCAAGGGCCGCGGCGGCGAGGTCTACAACATCGGCGGCGGCACCGAGCTCACCAACAAGGAGCTCACCGGCGTGCTGCTGGAGGCCGCGGGCCTCGGCTGGGACATGGTCGAGCACGTCGAGGACCGCAAGGGCCACGACCTGCGCTACTCCATCGACATCAGCAAGATCAACGCCGAGCTGGGCTACGCCCCGCAGGTCCGCTTCGAGGACGGCATCGCGCAGACCATCGCCTGGTACCGCGAGAACCGCGCCTGGTGGGAGCCGCTGAAGGACAAGGCAGCGCTGCAGAAGTGACCGCGCCCGACACGAACGCCGACGCCCGCACCACTCCTGCCGCCGGCGGACGCTGGCTCGTCACCGGCGCCGCGGGCATGCTCGGCCGGGACGTCCTGGCCGTCCTGGCGGACGCCGGGATCGAGGCCTCCGGCCTGAGCCGCGCCGACCTCGACATCACCGACGCCGCAGCCGTCCGCGCCGCCGTCGAGGGCGCCGCCGTGGTGGTGAACTGCGCCGCCTGGACCGACGTGGACGGAGCGGAGACGGCCGAGGAGGCCGCCACCGCCGTCAACGGCACCGGTGTGCGGGTGCTCGCCGCGGCGTGCGCCGACGCCGGTACCCGCCTGCTGCACGTCTCCACCGACTACGTGCTGCCCGGGGACGCCTCCGAGCCGTACCGCGAGGACACCGCCACCGGCCCCGTCAACGCGTACGGCCGCAGCAAGCTGGCCGGCGAGCGGGCCGTCGCCGAACTCCTGCCGCAGGACGGCTACGTGGTCCGCACCGCGTGGCTGTACGGCGAGCACGGCCCGAACTTCGTCGCGACCATGCTGAAGCTGGCCGCCCAGCGCGACACCCTCGACGTGGTCGACGACCAGCACGGGCAGCCGACCTGGTCGTACGCGCTCGCGCGCCGGCTCGTCGAGCTCGGCCTGGCCGCGCTGGCCGGCCGCGCCCCGGGCGGCGTGTACCACGGCACGGCGAGCGGCCGCACCACCTGGTTCGGCCTGGCCCGCGAGAGCTACCGGCTGAGCGGGCTGGACCCGGAGCGGATCCGCCCGACGACGTCCGCCGCGTTCGTACGCCCGGCCGTGCGCCCGGCGTTCAGCGTGCTCGGGCACGACCGGTGGGCCGGAGCGGGGCTGGCCCCGCTCGCCGACTGGCGCGAGCAGCTGGCCGAGGCGCTGGCGACACCGGTGTTCAGCGCGCTGGCCGACGCGGCGTCGGCCCGGAACGGAAGTACGGGATGAAATCCCTGCTGAGCAGGCTCACCGCGGCGCTGCCGCCGGGCACCGTCGCGGTGGCCGGCGGCACTGTCGTGCTGGGTGCGGCCTCGTACGTCCACCTCGGTGTGGCCGGGCACAGCCTGTCCACCGAGGAGATGGCGAACGTCTCCGTCCTGTGGACGATCGTCATGTCGGTCGGCATCGGCGTGTTCTTCCCCGTGGAGCAGGAGCTCACCCGGATCGTCGCCGCCCGCGCGGTCCTCGGTGGGGGCGCCGCCCCCGTGCTGCGCCGGGCGACCGTGATGACCTCCGCGATGCTCGGCGCGACCCTGCTCGTGCTGGCCCTCGGCGCCGGCCCGATCGCGGACCTCCTCTTCCGCGGCGACCGCAGCCTCGTCGTCGCGCTCGCCGGGGCCTTCACCGGCATGGCCGTCTGCTACCTGACCCGCGGGGTCCTGGCCGGCCTCGGCCGGTTCGGCGCGTACGGACTCCAACTCGCCCTGGACGGCGGGCTGCGGATCGCCCTGGCCTTCGGCTGCGCCCTCGCCGGGCTGGACTCCGCGCTCGCCTTCAGCCTGGTGCTGGCCGTCGCCCCGGTCGTCGCCGTGCTGGCCACGCTGCCGGCGCTGCTGCGCGCGGTGGGGCCCGGCGAGCCCATCGCCTGGCGGGAACTGACCGGCGGGCTGGGGCTGCTGATCTGCTCGACGCTGCTGTCCCAGGTGGTCGTCAACGCCGCGGTGATGAGCACCAAGCTGCTCGCCCCCACCGACAGCGCGCTCATCGCCGCGCTGCTGAGCGCGCTCGTCCTGGCCCGGGTGCCGCTGTTCGTCTTCGGCTCCCTCCAGGCCTCGCTGCTGGGCGGGCTGACGGCCGCCTACACGGCGGGCGACCGGGCGGCGTTCTCGGCGATGCTGCGCCGGATCGGCGTGGTCGTCGGGCTGCTCGGGCTGCTCGGCGGCGTGCCCGCCACCGCGCTCGGCCCCTGGCTGATCGAGGTGCTGTTCGGGGCCGAACCGGTCCTGGGGAGCTTCGACTTCTTCCTGTTGTCCGTCGGCACCGTGGCGTACATGTTCGCGATGGTGCTGGGACAGGCGCTGATGGTATTCAAGCGGCACAACCTGCAGCTGTTGTGCTGGGCCGTCGGCACCGCCGTCCTGGCCGGCGTCACTTTCGCGCCGGGCGACGTGGCCCTGCGCGTCATCCTCGCCTACGCTCTCGGCTCCCTCGCCACCGTGCTCGGTATGCTGACGGTGCTGAGGCTGAGGTTCCCCGGGGCGGACCCGGGCGTGGCCGAAGGACCCGGGGACCAGGGCGCCGAGGGCGCGCCGGTCGCCGGGGCGGTCAGGGAGTGACCATGCTGGCCTCCGATGTCTCACCGATCACCGAGCACGTGCACGTGCCACTTTCCGCTGGAGCTACCGTGTCCCAATACGACGATGTCTGGCTGGTCATACCGGCCTATAACGAGGGCCAGGTGATCGCCGGCGTCGTCGAGGGAGCGCGAACCACCTTCCCGAACATAGTCGTCGTCGACGACGGCAGCTCCGACGACTCCGCGGCGCACATCGCGACCACCGGCGCCCACCTGGTGCGCCACCCGGTCAACCTCGGTCAGGGCGCGGCCCTCCAGACGGGCCTGAAGTACGCGCTGGCCCAGCCCGGTGCCAAGTACTTCGCGACGTTCGACGCGGACGGCCAGCACCAGACCGCGGACGTCGAGAAGATGGTCGCCGTCCTGCGCGCCGACGAGGCGGACGTGGTGCTCGGCTCCCGTTTCATCGAGCAGAACGGCCAGGTGCCGTGGATCAAGCGGGTCGTGCTCCGCACGGCCGCCGCCGTCAGCCCCACCGCCCGCAAGCTCAAGCTCACCGACGCGCACAACGGGCTGCGCGTGCTCAGCCGCAAGGCGGCCGAGCAGCTCGACATCACCATGAACGGCATGGCGCACGCGTCCGAGATCGTCGGCTTCCTGGCCGCCTCGGACCTGCGCGTCGCCGAGGTCCCGGTGAACATCCTCTACACCGAGTACTCGCGCGCCAAGGGCCAGTCCCTGATCAACGGCGTCAACATCGTCTTCGACATCACTATGCGGGAGCGTGGCCGCTGATGAAGTACTTCTGGATTCAGCTGCTGCTCATTGCCGGCTCGCTGTCGATGGCCCTGATCTTCATACGCACCTGGGGCCAGGCGAAGAACCGTGCCTGGAAGCGCATCGCGTTCTCGGTGTTCGTCGTCGTCAACGTGTACGCGGTGCTCCGCCCGGGCGACGTCACCTGGGTCGCGCACGCCCTCGGTGTCGGCCGCGGCACCGACCTGGTGCTGTACGTGATGGTGCTGGCGATGGGCTTCCTGACGCTCAACACCTTCCTGCGCTTCCGCTCGCTGGAGAAGAAGATCACCGACCTCGCCCGGACGGTGGCCCTGAGCGAGGGCACCCGGCACAACGAGGAGCGCCTCGGTGGCGGCACCGCCGGCGCCGAGGACGGGGCCGGGGCGAAGACCACTGCCGACTCCGAGACCGTGAAGGCCTGACACCCGTGGTGACCTTCGACTTCATGCTCCCCTACTACGGGGACGTGCAGCTGATGCAGGACGCCGTCCGCAGCGTCCTGGCCCAGACGGACCCGGACTTCCGCCTCGTCGTGATCGACGACGGCAAGGAGCCGGACGTCCCGGGTTGGTTCGAGTCGCTCCGCGACCCGCGGGTCACGTACCTGCGCAACGAGCAGAACCTCGGCATCACCAAGAACTTCCAGAAGTGCGTCTACCTCTCCGAGGCGGACCACGTCGTCATCATGGGCTGCGACGACCTGCTGCACCCGCACTACCTGGAGACCGTCCGCCGGATCGTCGAGGCCAACCCGGGCATCGGCATGGTCCAGCCCGGCGTCGAGGTGATCGACGGCGAGGGCAAGGTGTCGTACGGGCTCGCCGACCAGACCAAGCGGCGGCTGTACGCCCCGCAGGTCAAGGGTCGGCGGCTGATGGGCGGCGAGGAGCTGGCCACCAGCGTGCTGCGCGGCAACTGGCTGTACTTCCCGTCGATCTGCTGGCGCGGCGACGCGCTGCGCAAGGTCAACTTCCGTGACGAGTACTCGGTGATCCAGGACCTGGCCCTGGTGGTCGACCTGCTCGAAGCGGGCGAGCAGATGGTGATCGACGAGACGGAGACCGTCTTCAGCTACCGCCGCCACGCGGTCAGCGAGTCCTCCGTCCAGGCGTTCTCCGGCACCCGCTTCACGGAGGCCGAGCGGTACTTCAACGCCGTGGCCGACCGCATGGACGCCCGCGGCTGGCCCAAGGCCGCCAAGGCGGCCCGGTTCCACAGCGCCTCCCGCTTCCACGCGATCACCATGCTGCCCGGCGCGTTGCGCCGCGGGAACCGCGAGGGGCTGCGCACGCTCGCCCGGCACGCCTTCACCTCCGGTCAGCGAGCCGACTGACCAGGCGTTCACGACAGACCGCGGCCGCGGGGTCCTGCGGCCGCGGTGCCGCAACCGCGACCGATTTGGATGGACATGACACACCTGGCCCCCGAGGTAGTCGGTGAGCCCGGTACGACAGACGCCCGTCCCGGTGCCGCCTCCGGCGCCGGGACCACGGCCGGCGGGACGACCGAGTCCGCCGCGGGGCGCCGGCGCGCATGGATCTCGCGACGCTGGGCGCACGCCGCCGCGGAGGTCGCCGTCTGCCTGGCGGCGGCCATCGGCTTCATGCTGCTCAGCCGCCACATCAGCGTCAATCCCACCGTCCGTCTCGGCCAGGTCAGCGGCTTGGCGGCGCTCCAGAAGTACGCGGCCCTCATCGGCCTGCCGCTGCTCGCACTACTGCTGTACACCGCCTACCGGGGGGCGGCCCGCCGCCACCGGATCGTCAAGCGGTTGGTCTGCGCGGCCCTGGCGGGCCTCGCCACCGGGGTGATCGCGGGCGGCGTCGTCGTTGCCCTGCGCGGCACGCCCCACCCGCTCGGCGGGCAGGAGGGCGACCCGGGCGTCCTGATCGACATGGCCAACTCGTTCCTGCACGACGAGGGGATGTCGGGCATCTACCCGCCCGCCTTCCCGGCCCTCATGGCCCTCTGGGCGAAGATCCGTTACCACGGCCGCGGCGAGACCGGCTTCGCCCTGCACGACCTCCAGATCTTCTTCACCGCCGTGGCCGGCCCGATGGCGTACCTCTCCTGGCGGCTGCTGCTGCGGCCGTTCTGGGCGCTGCTCATCGCCGTCCCCGCCGCCGTCCTCTTCCTCGACCCGATCCGGCCGTACAGCCACGTCGTCATGATCGTGCTGCTGCCGCTGCTCGGCTACTGGCTGCGCCACATGCGCCGGGCCGGCCGGCTCGGCCTGCAGCAGCTGCTGCTGCGCGGCGCCGCCGCCGGCGTGATCTTCGGCGCGCTGTTCCTGTGGTACTCCGGTTGGTACGTCTGGGCCGCCCCGGGCGCGGCCGTGCTCGCGCTGTTCCTGTTCCCCTGGCGCGAGGGCACCGCGGTCTGCAAGAGGGCCGGCCTGTTCGTCGGGACCACCGTTTTGACGGCCGGCATCGTCGGCGCCCCGCTGCTGTACCAGATGCTCCGGCTGGGCGCGGAGAACCCCGACCGCTACGCCTTCCTGTCCGTCTACGCCGACCCGGGCTACGTCCTCGGCTGGGTCTCGGACCGGTCCGGGACCCTCACCTACCAGACCTGGCCGGTGGCCGGCGAGATGGCCGGCCAGAGCGGGTTCGCCCTGCTCCTGCTGTTCGGGGTGGGCCTCGGCCTCGGCCTCGGCCTGCGCCACGTCATGGTCCGCACCGCGGGGGCCGTCCTGGCGGGCGCGTGGTTCGCCCGGTTCTGGTTCGCCTCGCACATGGCCCACGACAAGGCCGTACAGCTCTTCCCGCGCACCACCTGGATCATCATGTACTGCCTGATGATCCTGGCCGTGTTCGGCATGATGGCCGTCGTGCACCGGGGATCCGGGTGGATCGAGCGCACCCTGCGCGCCGCCCGCGCCGGCGCCGCGGACGGGGCGGGGGCCGCCCGGGTCATCCCGCTGCGCGTGGTCCGGCAGTTCGCCGCCGGCATGGTGTGCGTGCTCGCCCTGTTCGCGGCCATGGGGACGTCCTGGTCGGTCAACCGGTACATGCCCTCGGCGGACGTCGACTCGATGGGCATCGACGCGTACCGCGCCCACACGATCCAGAAGCGGGACGGCAGCTGCCCGCGGTTCTCGCCCACCAAGAAGTGCGACGCCATCGAGAAGGACGACTGGAAGCCCGGCCCGATCCAGGACTTCATCTGGTGCGCCGGCATCGTCGCCGACGACTGGCCCGCCGTCTGCGGGCTGAAGGCCCCCAAGAACGTGCGTTCCAGGATGGACATCGAGCGGGACCGGCAGGCCGAGTTCGAGAAGTACATGAACCGGACGCAGCAGCAGAACAAGGCCGAGCAGGACAAGCCGAAGCAATAGGGAAGCCGTGCCACCCTGCGGGCCCGGCTGTCAGTGCCTGCCCGTAGCATCCGCCGCGACAGACGTGAGTATCACCGAGGCGGACTTGCCTTAGGGGTGGGAAGGCGAACGTGAAACTGAATCGTGTACGGGGGACGGCCCTGGCGGCTGCGCTGGGTGGCGTCGTGGTCCTGGGCATCCAGGCGACGGCGGGGGCCGAGTCGGCGCCCGCCGGCGGGACCGGGGCGGCATCGGCGTACAGCTCCAAGGCCAAGGCCAAGGGGCGGGCCGAGAGCGAGCTGCACCGGCTCGCCCTGAGGAACAAGGGCGCCGGCGAGGCCGTGCTCGCCCAGCAGGACACCCAGCCGTTCGGCCTGCTGGGCGTGTCGTGGACGGACCCGAAGGCCGAGGTCAAGGGCACCATCGAGGCCCGGGCCCGCGACGCCCGGAGCGGCAAGTGGTCGCGCTGGATCAAGCTGGAGCCGCTGAAGCCCGGCATGGACGGGCCGCGCCCCGGCGCCAAGGGCGCCACGGAGCCGGTCTGGGTCGGCGCCTCCGACGGGGCCGAGGTACGGGTCAAGGGCGGCGGTGCGCTCCCCGCGGGCCTGGAGCTGAACCTGGTGGACCCGGGCGGCAAGGGCAGCGCGGCCCAGCAGAACGGCACGCTGAACGCCGAGCCGGCGGCCTTCTCCGCCACGGCCGCGGACCCGGGGCCGGCCTCCACCGCGCCCAAGCCGACCGTGGTCTCCCGTGTCGAATGGGGCGCCGACGAGTCGCTGAACGACGAGGGCCCCGTCTACCTCCCCGGCGGGAAGGTCAAGGCGGTCTTCGTCCACCACACCGCCGACGCCCAGCCCTACGACTGCACCCAGTCCGCGGCCATCGTGCAGGGCATCCACGTCTACCACGTGAAGACCAACGGGTGGCGCGACCTCGGCTACAACTTCCTCGTCGACAAGTGCGGCACGATCTTCGAGGGCCGGCAGGGCGGCGTCGACCAGCCCGTCCTCGGCGCGCACACCTACGGCTGGAACTCCGAGTCGGCGGGCATCGCCGTCCTCGGCGACCACAGCACCGCCGGGATCCCGCAGGCCGCCCAGACCGCGATCTCCCGCATCGCCGCGTACAAGCACGGCCAGTACGACGGCGACATGAACGGCACCGCCACGCTGACCGCGGGCGCCACGCAGACCAACTTCTTCGGTGCCTCCTACACCCAGGGCCAGACGTACTCCTTCAAGGCGCTCTCCGGGCACCGCGACGGCTTCAACACCCAGTGCCCGGGCGACGCGCTGTACGCGCAGCTCGACGCCATCCGCACCTCCGGCCCCGCGGCGCAGCTGAAGGTCGCCACCGTGAACGGCAAGGCGGCCCAGCCGGGCACGGTCCACCAGACCTCGGGCCCGCTGTCCCTGCAGTGGACCACCAGCACGCCCAGCGACAAACTCGATCGGTTCGAGCTGCTGGTCGACGGCGCCCCGGTCGCGACGGTGCCGGGCACCGCCCGTGCGGCGGGCACCGTGCTGCCCCTCGGCAGCCACCAGGTCGAGGTCCGGGCCACGGCCGTCAACGGCGCCACCTCCACCTCGCTCCCGGTCAGCGTCGTCGCGGAGGTCCAGCCGGCGACGTTCGTGCCGGTCACCCCGAAGCGGCTGATGGACACCCGTGAGGGCCTCGGCGTCCCGAAGGCGCAGGTGGGCCCGGGCGGCGTGGTCACCCTGCCGGTGGCGGGCGTCTCCGGCGTCCCGGCGACCGGCGTCACCTCCGTGGTGCTGAACGTGACGGCGACCAACCCGACCGAGGCGAGCTTCGTCGCGGTGTACCCGAGCGGTACGACCCGGACGAGCGCCTCGAACCTGAACTTCACGGCCGGCCGCACGATCCCGAACCTGGTGGTCGTCCCGGTGGTGGACGGGAAGGTGAACTTCTACAACAACTCGGGCCGCGTGGACCTGATCGCTGACATCACGGGGTACTTCGCGGAGGGTGCGGCGGGTTCCTCGCACTTCAACATCGGTCCGAAGCGGCTGATGGACACCCGTGAGGGCCTCGGCGTC
>NZ_JBHWJJ010000094.1:0-32798 GCF_042732005.1 Streptomyces sp. NPDC059851
ATACACTCCCTAACTGGTGGGCTGTTTATTTTTTTTTTATTATACCGCCGCGGCGGTATCCCGCGCGCACGGGGCTCGGGGCCGGCGCCACTCAGCCGCCGGCCCGGACCCGTCCCACCCCTCCGGGGCGCCCATCCCCCCGTCGCGCACCGGTCCGGTTCTCTTCCAGCGTCCGTGCGGTCGAGCCGTGTGCCGTCACGTAGCCTCGGGACGCGCTTGGTCAACCAGTGGGGGTGGGGTATGAGCGCTTGGCTGCTTACGTGCAACCCGGACGTCTTCGATCTGGACCGGTTCCGGCGGGACGGGCATCGGCTCCGGTCCTGGAGCGTCGCGCGCTACCGCGCGGAGCTCGCGGAGGGCGACGGCTTCGTGATGTGGATGACAGGGCCCCGCGGGGGATTGGTGGGGCGGGGGCGGATCACGGGCGCCCCGAGCCAGCAGCCGAGTGCACCGGACGAGTACTGGCAGGAGGAGCCGGGGGTCCGTTGGTACGTACCCCTGGTCGTGGACCAGTGGCTCGACCGGCCGGTTCCCAGGCAGCACTTCGTGCGGGACGAGCGGTTCGCGGAGAAGACGCCCCTGGGCACCCTCTTCGCGGGCAACCCCCACAAGGTCACCGATGCGCAATGGGAGGCCTTCGAGGAGGCCTTCCACGGCCAGCAGTCGTCCGAGGGGCCCGAGTGGTTGCTGGAGCCCGGTGCGACCGTGAAGCGCAAGGAGCTCCACGACCGCTACGGCGGCAGCCGGCAGGGCGGCATCAGCCGGTGTGCGAAGTCCAGGAACGTTCTGGTCTTCACCGATCCGCGAACGGGCCACCAGCACGGCTACTACGACACCTGGGCGGAGGACGGCACCTTCCACTACACGGGGGAGGGGCAGGTCGGTCCTCAGGGCTTCGACAGCCCCGGGAACGCCGCCATCCGCGACCACGTGAAGCTGGGGCTGGCGCTCCGGGTCTTCGAGGGGTCCCGTGGGGTCGTTCGCTACGTGGGCGAGTTCGCCGTGGACCCGACCACGCCGTACTCGTACGACGAAGCGCCCGAGACGGGTGGGGGACCGCTGCGGAAGGTGATCCGCTTCCACCTTTCCGAGGTCGGCACGACGACCCAGCCGCCCACTGTTCCGGTCGGATGCGGGTACCGCGTCGCAGACGAGTCCGTGACGCCGGCGGCCCCGCAGTTCACCCCTCCCGACCCCGACCTCACGGGACGCAACCTGACGGCGCACCGGAAGTTGCAGAACGCCCTCGCCGAGGCCGCTCAGGCCCGGGGGCTGGACGTCTTCTCCCCGCGCGTCACCGACCCCGATTTCGATCTCGGGTGGCGTCTGACGGCTGAGGACCTGACCGTGTGCGAGGTGAAGTCACTCACGCCCGGCAACGAGACCCGGCAACTGCGGTCCGGTGTCGGGCAACTGCTCGACTATCACGACAGGCTCCGCGAGCGTGCGGCGACGGTGCGAGCCGTGCTCTGGGTCGAGTACGCGCCTTCCGACCCCCGGTGGGTGGGTCTGTGTGACCGGGTGGGCATCACCCTCGCGTGGCCGGGGCGCGAGGACGACGTCCTGGGCCGGTAGCCCCGGCTCGGGGGGCCTGCCGACTTGGGGGACCGCCGGGTGTCAGTGGCCGGTCCTATGCTCGGACCGGTGGGGTCGGGGCGTGGGACGGGGGCGGGATGGGACAGGCGCGCGGGCACGGACAGGGCCAGCCGGAGTATCCGTGGCGGGTGGTCGACGGCTGGAAGCTGGGCCTGGTCGTCGTGGGCGCCCTCGCTGTACCCGTGCTCCACAACTGGGCCGCGGGATCGCCGTTGGCCCCGGTGGACCCGGGGGGCGGATCCATGAGGATCCAGGACGTGTCCGCCTCGCTCACCGTGGGGCTCCTGCTGGCCCTCCCCGCCGTACTCCTCGGCCGTGTCCTCCACCGGCGCCGGCTCGGTCAGCACGCGACGGAGGTCCGCAGGCGCGAGCGCGAGGGCCGGGCCGTGCTGCGGCGCCTCGTCCTGGAGGAGGCCCGGCGCAGGGCGGCGTGGCGGGCCGGACTCGGATCCGATCGCGCCGTGCGGCGAGCGGGCTACAGCCCCTCCGTCGAGGACATCGACGGGGCGACCCCGGCCGAGTTCGAGGCCATCGTGCGCCGATTGTTCGAGCGTGACGGCCTCAGGGCCCAGGTCATCGGCGGCAGGGGGGACCAGGCGGTCGACGTGCTGGCGGTCGATGCAGTCGACCGGCGGATCGCGGTGCAGTGCAAGCACACCCGCCGCGGCCGCAAGGTCGGTTCCGACGTGCTGTACCAGATCAACGGCACGGCCGAACCGGTCTACGCGGCCGGCGCGGCCATCGTCGTCACCAACGGCTCCTTCACCCGGGACGCCGTCAAGTGGGCGTCGGTGCACGGGATACATCTGATCGACCGCGAAGCCCTCGCCAGGTGGTCGGCGGAAGCCGACCACCTGTACCAGCTCGTGGAGCTGCGGCCGCCGCTCTGATGCGGTTTCCCGTTACGGCTGCGGGGGCGCGACCGCGCGGTGCCAGATCGGGCGGGGGCGGCCGGGGGTCGTGGTGGTGATGTGGAGTTCTGCGTCCAGGCCGAGGACTGCCGTGGTGGCGGCGCCCGCCTGTTCGAGGACGCCGGCCGGGGCGCCGGCGTACAGCATCTTCGATTCCGTCCAGGCCGGGGGGCCGCCGAGGCCCGTCGTGCTGACCGTGCCCGTGGTCGCCCGGCCCGACAGCGTGCGGCCCGCGACGCCGACCGCGCCGTAGCCCGCCCGGCCGCCCGCTTCCGAGACGCTGGAGGCCTGCGGCTTGCCGCCGTTGCCCGCCGTCACCAGGGCGGTGCGGACCACGCCCGAGTCCGGGCGGCGGAAGTACAGGCGGATCCCCGCGCCCTCCGGGGCCACCGTGAGCGGGACCGTGGTCGTCGGCAGGCCGGTCGGGAAGGGGCCTTGCAGCGGCGCACCCGGAGCGGGGCGGATCCAGCCCAGGACGGTCTTCCCGGTGGTGGCGTACAGGTGGAGCCGTCCGGCGGAGTCGGTCGCGGTGGCCGGATCGCCCTGGAGGTCCTCGCCGCCGAGCTGCTGCCAGGGGCCGAAGGTGCCGTCGGGCTGCTGCTCGCGGGCGCGCAGGGTGCGCCGGGAGTCGCGTACGTACACGGTGAGGCGTCCGTCCGGGGACGCGGCCCCCGCCGGGGCGCTGATCGCGGAGGTGCCCTCGTCGTCGGCCGTCTCGGGGGTGTCGAGGGACTGCCACGGGCCGAACGGGCCGTCCGGCGCGGTCTGGACGGCGTACACCACCTCACGCCGGTAGTCGGGGTGGAGAGTGGTGCGGGTGGCCAGGACGGCGATGCGGCCGTCCGGGAAGCGGGCTGTGCTCGCGCCCGGGTCGATGCCGCCGCCGGGGAGCAGGGCCGGGCCGGTCCAGCGGCCGGGGGTGCCCTCTCGGGTCCAGACGGCCATCCGGCCGTCGAGGGCGGCGAAGGCCCAGAGCCGGCCGGGGGTACCGGCCGTCAGCCAGGAGGCGTTGTCGCCGCGGGCGTAGCGCAGGGACTGGGCCCAGTTGCGGCCGGTGGGGCTGCCCGCGACCTTGCGGTCGCCGCAGCCGGAGGGGCTGCCGCAGTGGTTCTCGCGGTCGTGCCAGGCGTACGTCTTGAGGAAGCCGATCTTCGTCTCGGCTGTCTGCGGGTCCAGGGAGTGCGGCAGGGAGCCGTTGTGGTAGCCGAGGTAGCTTTGCACCGTGAACCGCGGGCGGTCGGTGATCCGGTCGGCGTACGCGGCGGTGGCGGCCTGCACGAAGCGGGCGCCGTACATGTGGTCCTGGTGGTCGGTGTACTTGCCGGTCTCGGGGTAGCGGCCGGGGGACGGGTCCTGCATGCGTATCGTCGTCGGCCGGTACCGGGCCAGGATCCCGGCTATCGCCCGTACCACCTGGTCCTTGGTGTACGCGTACGGCTGCTTGACGGGGCTCCCGGAGGACAGTTGGGCGCCGAGCGCCGGTATCTTCCCGTGCCACAGGCCGCGCAGGCTGTCCGGGTTGTCGGCGGTGGGGTTGCGGGCCTCGCGCAGCTGGAGCCAGACCAGGTTGACCTCGGGCCTGGCGACGAGGACGTCGAGCTCGGCGAAGCCGCCGCCCTCGGTGGGTATCGCGGTGCGCTTCCACACGCTGGTGCGGTCGCCGGTGGCCATCTGGGCGTAGGCGGCGCGTATGCCGTTCTGGCGGGCCTCCGCGTAGTGGGCGCGGTCGGCGGGCTGCTCCGGGTCCCAGGCACCGCCGCCGCGGGCCTCGTTGCGGCCGTCGGCCTCGCCGGAGGTCAGGTAGACGGTGGTGAGCGTGGTTCCCGGGGTGCCCGGGGTGCCCGGGGTTCCCGTAGCGCCCGCCAGGGTGCGGCTGAGGTCCGGGTTCATGAAGAACAGGTCGTCGTCGGGGTGGGCGACGACCTGGACGACCGAGCCGGCCGTGACGCTCGCCGGGAGGGCCGTGGCTGGGTTGCCGTCCTGGGTGGCCTCGGCCGACGTCTGCTCGCCGGTGGCGATGGCGAGCACGCCGGTGGCACCGACGGTGAATACCGGGAGCAGGGCCGCGAGGAGGAAGTGGCGGCGGGCAAGGGGCATCGTCTGGCCTGGCCTTCGGGTCGTTCCGGGCGGGAAGAACCGCTGAGCAGTCAGTGAGAGGCCGAATCCGGCGACTTGGTTCACCGGTTTCGCCTGTGGCTGACGGCTTCACGGAAGAGACCGTATGCGATGGCGCCGTTCGCGGCTGACGCCAATGAGCGTGCATATCAGGGCAGTTGGAGCATTTGGGTGCTCTGTGCGGTCTGCGCCGTCTGCGTGGTCCGGGCGGGCCGCGTGGTCCGGGCAGGCCTAGGCGTTCCGCACGGCTCCTACCGTTCGGGGGCGGGCGGGCCGACCGGCTGCCACGGCGTCAGGTACGCCTGCCCGCCCTGCCCCCCGCCGACCGAGGAGGTCACGTACAGCCGCGCGTCCAGCCCGACGACGGCCAGGCTGACCGTGTTCCTGCCGGTCGGGGTGCCGGCCTGTGCCGCGGACGGGGCGCCGACGAACATCAGCGGGGACCGCGCCCACGGTCGTCCCCGACCCAGGTCGGAGCCCAGCTGCCCGCCGGCCGCGCGGCTCGCCAGGACGTGCCCGCTCGCCGCGACGGCACCGAAGCCCTGGAGCCCGCCGAGGGCGGTGACCTCACCGGCCTTAAGGGGGCCGCCGCCGGCGCCGCCGCCGGTGCTGCCGCTCGGACCGCGGGGCGGGTCCTTCTCCTCGGCGGTGAACAGGGTGGTGCGGACGTCTCCCGAGCCCGGCTTGCGGAACCACATCCGTACGCCGCCCTCGCGCCCCTCCACCGTGAGCGGGAGCGTGGTGTCCGGCAGCCCGGTCGGCGCCGCCGGCCCCAGCGGGGCGCCCGACTTCGGCTGCACCCAGCCCGTCACCGACTTGGCCGTCGCCGCGAACACCATGCGCCGGCCGGCGGCGTCGGTCGCGGTGGCCGGAGTGCCGTGCAGGTCGGTGCCGCCGTGCTGCTCCCAGGGCCCCCAGGTGCCGTCCGGGCGCTGCACGCGCCCGCGCAGCGTGTACGCGCCGTCGCGCACGTACGCCGCGAGCTGCCCGGTGCCGTCCACCGAGACGGCGGGGGCGCTGATGTCGGAGGTCCAGTTCTCGTCGGCGGCCTCGGGCGTGCCCAGGGACTGCCAGTCGCCGAACTCCTCCGCCCCCGGTCGTTCCTGCACCGCGTACACGACCTCGCGCCGGTAGTCCGCGGGTCGGGTGCCGAAGGAGGTGCGGGTGGTGAAGACCGCGATCCGGCCGTCGCGCAGCATGACTGCGGACGCGCCCGGGTCCATGCCGGTGCCGGGCAGCAGGCGCGGGCCGGTCCAGGGGCCGAGCAGTCCGGCCCGGTGCCAGACGGCGACCTGGCCGTCGAGCACCTTGAAGGCCCACAGGCCGTGCTCCTTGTCGGAGGCCAGCCAGGAGGTTCCGGAGCCGCGGGCGTAGTTGATGGACGAGGTCCAGTTGTTGCCCTCGGGACGGTCGGCAACCTTGAGGTCGCCGCAGCCGGCGCTGCTGCCGCAGTGGTTCTGCCGGTCGATCCAGGCGTATATGCCCATGATGTCGAGCTTTTCCTTGGCCTCGTCGGCGGCCAGGTTGCCGGGCAGGGAGCCGTTGTAGTAGCCGACGTAGTTCTGCACGGCGAAGTGCGGGCGGTCGGTGACGCGTTCGGCGTACGCGGCGAGGGCGGCCTGTACGAAGCGGGCGCCGTAGAAGTGGTCCTGGTGGTCGGTGTACCGCTTGGTGTCGGGGTGCCGGCCGGGAGTGGGGTCCTGCGAGCGGACGGTCGTCGGCTTGTACTGCTCCAGCACGCCGACGAGGGTCTGGACGACCTGGTCCTTCGTGTACGAGAACGGCTGCTTGACCGGGCTGCCGGAGGCGAGCACCGACTCCAGGCGGGCCGCCTTGCCGTCCCACAGGCCGCGCAGGCTCTCGGGCACGGCGTCGTAGACGGTGCCGGCCTCGCGGAGCTGGAGCCAGACGAGGTTGACCTCGGGCTTGGCGACGAGCACGTCGACCTCGGCCCGGCCGCCGCCCTTGGTGGGAACGGTGGTGCGCTTCCAGGCTCCGGCGCGGTCGCCGGTGGCCATCTTCGCGTAGGCGGCGCGTATGCCGTTCTGGCGGGCCTCGGCGTAGGCGGGCTTGTCGGCGGGGGTACCGGTTTGCTTGGCGGCGCCGGCGTTGACGCCGTCGGCTTCGCCGGAGGTGAGGTAGACGGTGGTGACGCGGTGGCCGGCGGCCAGCGAGTACCGCAGGTCGGGGTTCATGAAGTACAGGTCGTCGTCGGGGTGGGCGACGACCTGCAGGACCTGGCCGCCGGCATCGGGGGCGCCCGGGGTCGCGGCTGCACGGGTGCCCGCGGCCGGGCCCGTGGGCATTCCGGGGAGTGCGGGGAATGCCGCCGGGTGCGCGGCCGTGGGCGAGGACCCGGTGGGGTCGGTGGCCCGGACGCCGGCGAGGGCGTCGGAGCCGCGTAGCGCGAACATGCCGGTCGCGGCGAGGGCCGCGATCACCCCGACGGCCTTGACGAGCCGCCGCCCACGGGGGCGGCGGGAGCCGTCGGCGGTCCTGTTGGCACGGGCCTTGGCGTCCGTACGGGTCCGGGGGCCGGACCGGGTGCCTCGGTCGGGCTGGCTGCCTCGTCGGGTCCGGGGGGCCTGACCGTCCCGGCCTGCCCGCTCGGAGCGGGGTCGCGGGGATCGGGCCGCCCGGCCGTCTCGGCTGGCCCGGTCGCCACGGCTGGCCCGGTCGCCCGGGTCCTCGGGGCCGTTCGCCGTACGGTCCCGGCGCGAGGCACGGCGTCCGGTGTCGGCTTCGGCTTCGCCGGGGGCGGTGACGCCCGTACGGGGCCGGCGGCGCGCCCGCCCGCGACGGTCCCCATCCGGTGTCGGGTCGTCGGACGGGTGCCCGCCGCCGAGCGGTACGTGGTGCTCGGGGGCGGGTCCGGATGCTGCAGGCTCGCCGGTCGAGGGGTGGGGGACGAACCCGGCCCCGGCCTGTCCGTGCCCTGCCGCTCCGGCGGCGGGTATGCCGAAGTCCGCTGCTGCGGAGGGCATTTGCGCGCTGGGCGGGGCCGCGGCGTACCCGGGGGTGTCAGGGGACCAAGCGCCGCTCTCCCCAACCTGCGCTGCCGCCGCCGGACCGGGATGCCCATCGGGACGGGGCTGCCACTCCAGCGGCATGCCGCGGTCGTGACCTACGGCCTGCCCCTGCAGGTGGCCGTGGCCGTGACCGTGGTGGCCGTGGTGGCCGTGGTGGCCGTGGTGCAGGTGGTTCCCGTGGTTCTGCTCGTAGTCCGGTATGTGGCCGTGCCGGGGCACCTGGCCGTGGCCCGGTATGTGGACGGGACTGTGTGCGGGGTCCGTTGCGGGGACGTGGGTGTACCCGGGAGCCCGTTCACGGCCGCCGCCGAAGTCCGCGTCGTGGCCCTGCACGTGGGCGGTGCCGAAGTCCGGCCCGTGTCCGTGCCCGTACTCGTGCCCGTACCCGTGCTCGTGTCCGTGCCCGTGCTCGTGTCCGTGTCCGTGCCCGTACCCATATTCGTGTCCGTGCCGGTCGTCGTGTTCCGGCCGTGGTGCGTGCTCGTACTGCTGCTCCCAGCGGTGGGCTTGTCCGAGGTCGTACCCGCCGTACGCCGGCCCGGGGCCCGGCACGTCGCCCTGTTCTGGTCCGTGGCCGTGGCCGTAGCCGTGTGTCTGGTGCCAGGCGTGGCCCTGCCCGGACACGGAGCCCGGGCCGAAGTCCCGTTCGTGGGCGTGGCCGTGCTGCTCGCGCCCGTGCTCGTACCCGTGGACGTTCGACCCTTGGTGCGGGTCGCCGCCGGGCCGGGCGCCGGCCGGGCCGGGCGTACCGGGGCCGACCCCGGCGGCGGGCGCGTCCGGCCCGTCGGTGTGGAGCCAAGGCGGGGTGCCCGGGCCGCCGGTGGGGAGCCAGGGGGGCGTGCCCGGGCCGGGGCGTCCGTCGGGCATGTGGGTCCTCGTGGCCGGTCGGTCGGCGGGTGGGCGCAGCCCCCGGCGGGGAGGGTGGGCAGCCGAAGGTGGTCAGTCTTCAGGGCAGAAAGTCGGACAAAGAATCTGACAATCCGAGAATCCGCGTCATGATATGCAACTCCGGGCCGTACGAGACGCACCCACCCGCTCCCCGGTGAGTCGAACTCCTGATCCGGATAGGCTCACCCCAGGGCCCGCGAGGGCCGTGGCGGTGAGCGACGTACGGACGCGGGACGCGGGAGGCGACGGGATGACGGTCCCGGGACGCAGGAGCAGTACCTTCACGAGGCTGTTGCGCAGCGGCTTCACCGACCCCTCGGCTGCGGCCCAACTACTCGAGGCCGACGCGTTGGCTCCCGTACGCGCCGACCCGGTGCTCCTCGACGCCCTCGGTGCCACCGCCGACCCCGACCTCGCCCTCCGCGGCCTGGTCCGACTCGCCGAGGCGCAGCCCGCCGAGGAGGGGCCCGCCCTCCTCGACACCCTCCTCAGCTCCAAGCCCCTGCGCGACCGCCTCCTCGGCGTCCTCGGAGCCTCGGAGGCCCTCGCCGACCACCTCGCCCGTCACCCCCGCGACTGGCACGCCCTCGTCACCTACGAGGCCGCCGACCTGCACCCGGGTCTCGCAGAGTTCGAGCAGTGCCTGGCCGAGGCGCACGACCCCGTCGCGCTGCGCGTCGCGTACCGTCGCTGTCTGCTCTCCATCGCCGCCCGCGACGTCTGCGGCACCATCGACGTCGCCCAGACCGCCGCCGAGCTGGCCGACCTCGCCACCGCCACCCTCCGAGCGGCCCTGCGCATCGCGAGCGCGGCCGCACCGGAGGACGCGGCGCGGTGCCGTCTCGCCGTCATCGCCATGGGCAAGTGCGGCGGCAACGAGTTGAACTACGTCTCCGACGTGGACGTCATCTTCGTCGCGGAAGCCGCCAACGGAGGAAACGGGACGGCCAAGGGCACCAGCAACGGCAACGGCAACGGCACCAGCACCGGCAGTGCCAGCGGCGACGAGCACAAGGCGCTCCAGGCCGCCACCCGCCTCGCCTCCCACCTCATGCGCATCTGCTCCGAGACCACCGTCGAGGGCAGCATCTGGCCCGTCGACGCCAACCTCCGCCCCGAGGGCCGCAACGGCCCCCTCGTCCGCACCCTCTCCTCCCACCTCGCCTACTACCAACGCTGGGCCAAGACCTGGGAGTTCCAGGCCCTCCTCAAGGCCCGCGCCGTTGCCGGCGACGCGGAGCTGGGCGCCCAGTACATCGAGGCCATAAGCCCCCTCGTATGGCAGGCCGCCGAGCGCGAGAACTTCGTCGCCGACGTCCAGCAGATGCGCCGCCGCGTCGTCGACAACATCCCCGCCTCCCAGGTCGACCGCGAGCTGAAGCTCGGACCGGGCGGCCTGCGCGACGTCGAGTTCGCCGTGCAGCTGCTCCAGCTCGTCCACGGCCGCAGCGACGCCACCCTGCGCTCCGGCACCACCCTCGACGCCCTGCACGCCCTCGCCGCCGGCGGCTACGTCGGCCGCGCCGACGCCGCCCAGCTGAACGACGCGTACCGCTTCCTGCGCGCCATGGAGCACCGCATCCAGCTCCACCGCCTGCGCCGCACCCACCTCGTCCCCGAGGACGAGGCCGACCTGCGCCGCCTCGGACGCTCCCTCGGCCTGCGCACCGAGCCCGTCGTCGAGCTCAACAAGGCCTGGCGCCGCCACGCCACCGTGGTCCGCCGCCTGCACGAGAAGCTCTTCTACCGACCGCTCCTGGACGCGGTCGCCCAGCTCGCCCCCGGCGAGACCCGGCTGTCGCCGCGCGCTGCCGGCCAGCGCCTCGAAGCCCTCGGGTACGCCGACCCGGCCGCCGCCCTGCGCCACCTGGAGGCCCTCGCCTCCGGAGTCACCCGCAAGGCCGCCATCCAGCGCACCCTCCTGCCGGTGATGCTGGGCTGGTTCGCGGACTCCGCCGACCCGGACGCCGGCCTGCTGGGCTTCCGCAAGGTCTCCGACGCCCTCGGCAAGACCCCTTGGTACCTGCGCCTGCTGCGCGACGAGGGTGCCGCCGCCGAGAACCTGGCCCGCGTCCTGTCCGCCGGCCGTCTCGCCCCCGACCTGCTGATGCGCGCCCCCGAGGCCGTCGCCCTGCTCGGCGACCCCGAGGGCCTCCAGCCCCGTACGCACGAGGCCCTGGAGCAGGAGGTGCTGGCCGCCGTCGGCCGCGCCGACAGCGCCGAAGCCGCCGTCACCGCGGCGCGCGGGGTCCGCCGCCGTGAGCTGTTCCGCACCGCCGCCGCCGACATCATCGCCTCGTACGGTACGGAGGACAGTCCCGCCGAAACGGACCAGGGGGCCCTCGTCGACCGCGTCGGCCGGGCCGTCTCCGACCTCACCGCCGCCACCATCGCCGGAGCACTGCGCGCCGCCGTCCGCGACCAGTGGGGCGACACCCTTCCCACCCGGTTCGCCGTCATCGGAGTCGGCCGCTTCGGCGGCCACGAACTCGGCTACGGCTCCGACGCCGACGTCCTGTTCGTCCACGAGCCCCGCGAGGGCGTCGACGAACAGGCAGCCGCGAAGGCCGCCCAGACCGTCATCGCCGAGATGCGCCGCCTCCTGCAGCTCCCCACCGCCGACCCGCCGCTGCTCATCGACGCCGACCTGCGCCCCGAAGGCCGCTCCGGCCCCCTCGTCCGCACCCTCGCCTCGTACGCCGCGTACTACCGCCGCTGGTCCTTGACCTGGGAGAGCCAGGCCCTGCTGCGCGCCGCACCCGTCGCCGGGGACCTGGACCTCGGCCGCCGCTTCATCGACCTGATCGACCCGCTGCGCTACCCCTCCGACGGCCTCGGCGACGACGCCATCCGCGAGATCCGCCGCCTCAAGGCCCGCATGGAGTCGGAACGTCTGCCCCGCGGCGCCGACCCCACCCTGCACACGAAGCTGGGCCGCGGCGGACTGAGCGACGTCGAGTGGACCGTCCAACTGCTCCAGATGCGGCACGCCTCGGCCGTGCCCGCCCTGCGCACCACCCGCACCCGCGAAGCCCTGGCCGCCGCCCAGGCCGCCGGCCTGATCCCGGCCGAGGAGGCGCAGGTCCTGGACGAGGCCTGGGTCCTGGCCACCCGGGTCCGCAACGCCGTGATGCTGGTCCGCGGCCGCGCCGGGGACACCTTCCCCTCGGAGGCCCGCGAACTGTCCGCGGTCGGCCGCTACCTCGGCTACGCGGAGGGCACGGTCGGCGAAATGCTGGACGACTACCGCCGCACCACCCGCCGCGCCCGCGCCGTCGTCGACGACCTCTTCTACGCCGGCTGACGCCGCCTCGGGGAACACATCACTGAGGTTGAACTCGTGGTGTCGTAGGAGCTGACTGCTCGTCGCCTGTGCGGTATCACCGGGGCATGCGTAATCCACAAGGGGGGCGGGCTGACCGCCGAACGGCAGCAGTTTCGTGAGGGATTACGGCTCCAGGCGGCGGAGCGGTTCGCCCGGGGCGAAGCGAGCTCGGTGATTGCCAAGGACCTGCGGGTCAGCGTCCGCTCGGTGCAGCGGTGGCGGCAGATGTGGGACGAGGGGGGTCCGCGTGCTCTGCGGTCGCAGGGGCCGGCGTCGCTGCCGAGGCTGAGCGAGAAGCAGTTCACGCAGCTGGAGGCGGAGCTGGCCAGGGGGCCGGCCGCGCACGGCTGGGAGGACCAGCGCTGGACCCTGAGCCGCGTGAAGACGGTGATCGGCCGGCGTTTCCACCTGACCTACACGGTCCAGGGCGTGCGCAAGCTGCTGGTGCGCAACGGAGTCGTTGCGGTTGCCGGGCACGGGGACGGCCGATGGCGAATCCTCACCGACGGCTCCGCCGGGGCCGCGCCAAGCTCCTGCACTTCCGGTTCTGGGCTGGCCTATTCTCCGTATCGGCCCGCGTTACTCCTCGCCCCGGTAAATTTGATCTAGCACGTCATTCACGACGGCGATCAATTCACTGGCTGTCAGGTCGTCACTTTCTCGGAGGCTAGGATCGATCGGATATTCGTCCACGGCGTAAAGCACCTGGTCGAGATGACGGGAAAGGCGCTCACCGAGGCGTTCTCCCTCCCTCAAGGATCGGCGCCGAGCAGCAAGCCAGAGTGCAGCGAACTCCTCGGAGGCAATAGTGCCCCTGGACGGCTCCCTCATGAGCCTCAGCTGCTCGCCGGCAGCTGCATCAGCCGGTACGTCCCTCGCGGCCTTCCACTGCCTTTCTACTACCACAGAAAACCCCTCTTCACGATGTCGGAGAATTGGCCTTCGCTGAGCCAGACGGCGACGGCCCCCGCACCATGGCGTCGACCGGAACCCGCCTCGCCAGGGGTTGTTTTCGGCCTCGTAGGTCAGGGTGGTCGAGATATAATTTCGGCACGAATGCCGTGAGGCGCCGCAAAACGGACGCAGTGACTCAAGGCGTCTGTTCCATGAACTCTTCTAGGGTTCGAATCAAGGTCGCGATAGCGATTCGCTCCTCTTCTGTGGAGCGCTCTGCATAAAAATCCCACCTTTTGCTGTCGTGGGGGAATGCTGCGCGCAGGACGATCCCCGGCCACCCAATGCTGCCATCGAGTGCGAGCTGCTCGGCCAGCCAGTGTCGGTACCTGGCAAGATCGCCATACTGGTCAGCCGCCGAAAATCCATACAGAAACGCCACATAGCTGGAGAATCGCCCATCCAGGCCGAACATTCCAGGCCTAATCCGCAAGTGTGGGATGATTTCCGCGAGCCTCAATCGAGTGGCCTCCAATGAAGTATGTCGAGATAGTCCGGACTCCAGAGTGCCTCGTATTCAGCCTTCGGTAGTCCGTATCGACCCGTAAATCCGTCGTATACCCTATCGCCGTAGACGACGACATCGTGATGGAACCAGACGGGATCCGTGCCGCGATAAGGGCCCATGGAATAGGATTCGGCGAGTGGATGAGGAATTGCGTTGCTGATCCTGTATCTCACTCCGCCACCCAGTTGTTCCTGGATCTTTATTGCCACATCTTCGCATCCATTCCAGTTCTTGGGGTCCGCGATGTCAAGAGGTGTCCATTCCTCGCCCAGGTCCGGACAACCATCAGGGGCGAGGCCGAGGGGGTCGGCCCAGGTGTGGGGGTTGTGGATGTAGGTGGCGGGGTTGGGTGCCGGGGTGAGGCCGAGGGGGTCGGGGGTGAGGTAGCGGGCGGTTTCGGGGTCGTACGTGCGGAAGTAGTTGTGGTGGAGGCCGGATTCCGGGTCGTAGTACTGGCCCGGGAAGCGGAGCGGGGTGTAGGCGGTTGCGTCGCGGTTCCAGGTTGTGGTGCCCCACAGGGTGCTGCGGGTGTGCCACGCCGTGGTGCCGTCTTCCGCTATGAGGTGGGTGGGGGTTCCGACCAGGTCGGTGACGATCGCGAAGAAGCGGTCGTCGATCTCGGCCTGGTCGATGTGTTCCGTCTGGGTGAGGGGGTGGGGGCCCTGGTGGGTCCAGGTCAGGGTGACCTGGCCGCTCGTTTCCTCGCAGAGGGCGGTGCCATCCCAGGTGAATAGGGTTTCCTCGGTCACCGCGCCGGTGTCCGACAGACGCTGTTTGGTGGTGCGGCGGCCCAGGGGGTCGTAGCGGTAGCGCCAGCGGGTGCCGTCCGGGGTGACGACGCCGGCCAGTTGGTTCGCCGAGTTCCACTCGTAGCGCCAGGTGTCCGGCTTGCGGGAGAGCCGGGTCTTCTGGCGGAGGGTGACGCGGCCCAAGGCGTCGTGCTCGTAGCGGATCGAGCCCGCGCGGGTGATGCGGGTGCCCGTGTAGGTGCGGTTGCCCTGCGCTTCTGCGCCGGGGTGGTTGGTCGGCCAGGAGGCGCTGGTCTGGTTGCCGGCGTCGTCGTACGCGTACCGCTCGGACCAGGAGGCCGCATCCACGGCCGTGACGCGGGCGGCCGTGTCCAGGGCGAAGGTGCGCAGGCCGGTGAGGGAGTCGTCGATGCCCGTCAGGTAGCCGTCGGCGCGGTAGCTGTATCCGCGCCGTTGGAGGGTGCGGCCGTCCTGGCCGATGACCGACTGGGCGGTGCGGTGGCCCATGACGTCGTACTCGTGCGTGAGGGAGAAGGCCTGGCCCAGGGTCCGGGTCAGCTCTTGGCCGGCTGCGTCCCGCTCGAAGGTCAGGGTGCGGCCGGCGGTGGTGAGGGAGGTGCGTCGGCCTGCTGCGTCGTACGTCCAGTGGGATTCGGTGCCCGTGGGCGTGGTGCGGCTGGTGCGGCGGCCCAGGGTGTCGTAGCCGTATGTGAGGGTGCGGCCGTTCACCGTCTCCGAGAGGAGCCTGCCTGTGTCGTCACGGAGCCAGGTGATGGTGGCATCGGGTGAGGACGCCTTGGCGAGGGCGTCGAAGGCGTCGTATTCGTACGTGGTGATCAGGCCTGCCGCGTCCTTGCGGACCGTTTGGCCGAGTGTGTTGTGTTCGTAGGTGGTCGTCTCGCCCAGGGTGTTGGTGCTCGACGTGAGGTTGCCGGCCGCGTCGTACGCGTACGTGAGGGTGCGTGTGTCGAAGTCCGTTTCGGAGGCGAGGCGGCCGGCCGGGTCGTAGGTGTAGCTCCATGTCAGGCCCTGCGGATTGGTGACGTCGGTGAGGCGGAGCTGTGTGTCGTGGGTGAAGGTGTGGCGGGTGCCGTCGGGGCCGGTGCGGGCGGTGAGGAGGTCGAAGTCGCCGTACTCGGAGACCGTGACGCCGCCGATCGGGTCCGTGTGGGTGAGGCAGTTGCCTTCGCCGTCGTAGGTCCAGGACTCCTCCGTGCCGTCGGGGTGCACCCGGCGCAGGAGGCGGCCCTCGACGCTCCACGTGAGGTGGGTCGTGTGGCCCAGGGGGTTCGTGATCGCGGTCGGGCGGCCGAACGCGTCGTGTTCGTAGGTGGTCGCTCCGCCTAGGGGGTCCGTTGCCGAGATGACCTGGCCTGCTGGATCGCAGCGGACCGTGGTGGTGTTGCCCAGGGCGTCCGTCACCGAGGACAGGTGGCCGCGGATGTCGTAGGTGAAGCGTGTCGTGGCGCCGGACTGGTCGGTCACCGAGGTTCGGTTGCCGTGTTCGTCGTACGTCTGGCGGCTGACCCCGCCGTCGGGGTGGGCCAGCAGGACGGGAAGGCCCAGCGCGTTGTACTCGGCCCGGGTCCGGCGGCCGTCCGGGCGGGTCACGGTGGTCAGGCGCCCGTCCTCGTCGTAATCGAGGCGGGTTGTGCGGCCCAGCGGGTCCGTGCGCGAGAGGAGCCGGTTGCGGCGGTCGTGTTCGAAGTGGGTGGTGGCGCCTGTGGGGTCGATCTCCGCGGTGATCTGCGCGCGGTCGTTGACGAGGAACTGCGTGCGGTGGCCGAGGGAGTCGGTGAGGGTGGTGCGGCCCGGCTCGTAGGCGAAGCGGACGTTGAGGTG
Organism: Streptomyces sp. NPDC059851; assembly: GCF_042732005.1. Classification (NCBI taxonomy): domain Bacteria; kingdom Bacillati; phylum Actinomycetota; class Actinomycetes; order Kitasatosporales; family Streptomycetaceae; genus Streptomyces; species Streptomyces sp. NPDC059851. The sequence continues at coordinate 15,918 of NZ_JBHWJJ010000094.1, forward strand.
GCCGTTGGTTCCCGACTGGGCGATGCAGCGGTGCTCGTCGTCGTAGACGTAGTCGAAGTGGCGGTCGTTGGTGTCGGTCCAGGAGGTGATCCGGCCCAGGTCGTCGTAGCCGAAGCGGAGGGGGCGGCCGGAGGAGTTGGTGACCTCGGTGAGGTTGCCGTCGGTGTAGCCGTACCGGAGGACCTGGGTGCCGTCGGCCAGGTCGAGGCCGGTTATTCGGCCGTCGGAGGTCGACAGGCGGACCTCGTAGCCGCCGCTGTGGGCAACGCTGACCGGGGCGCCGGCTTCGTCGTGGGTGAAGGTGATCCAGGCGCCGTTACGGTCGTCGATCTGTATGAGCAGGCCGTGTTCGGTGAAGTGCCGGACCCGCCCCGTGTCGGGGTCGGTGACCGTGTAGCCGCCGTCCTCCTGCCGTTCCAGCGGCCAGCGCCGCCCCAGATGGGGGAGGACGGGACCGCCTGGAGAGGGGTGGGGATAGCCGAGCAGACTGCCGTTCTCGCCGACCAGGACAATGCCCGTCTCGTCGATCTCCAGGCGCTCGTCGAGCGTGCAGGACCAGCTCGGGCCGAACCAGCGGCCCAGGCGGTAGGACGATTCGAAGGTGCGGCTGATCACGAGGGGCAGTGAGCCGGGCAGGACGAGATCGGTCTGGGGCAGGATCATCCGGCCCGTTGCGACATCGACCGGATCCTCCCGGCAGGTCCGGTCGCACGGTTCGCGCGACGTCCCGTGCGGATCCCTGTCCAGCTCCTCGCCGGCGGACGGCCCCTTCGGCTCTTCCGGCTTCTCCGGCCCCTCCCGTCCTCTCGGGGGCTTCGGTGCATGCGCCATGTCGTCGGCGAGGCGGGTGGCTCCTGCGGCGGTGCGGGCCGCGCCCGACAGCAGGCCGGACCCCCTCGATACAGCCGCTTCCGGTACGAGCTTGCCGCCGAACTCGTACGGGTCCTTCATCGCACTGTCGATCAGGGCCTTGGCTGTGGCGTCGGGGGTGTTGGCAGCCGTGAGGAAGTTGGCCCCCATGCTGTTGAGGCCCATCTGGGCCACGGTGGGATGGTTGATGTTGTACGGGTCGTTGGAATCCAGTGCGCGGTAAGTGTTGACCATGCCGGCCGCGCCTTTGGCGACACCGCCGAGGAAGTGCTGGTACTCGGCGCCCTTGCGTACGATTTCGATCATCGCGGCTTCGGTGGCCGACACCTTCGGTGCCGCATCCCGGGCCTTCTCCAGAGCCTGGGCGGCCGAGTGGGCGACGTCGTCACGCTGGCGCCGCGCCTCGGCCAACTTCTGCTGGGCGGCCTTGATGCCGTCGGCACCCGGATCGGTGAAGCCACCCGGGCGGGCGGGCAGCGGATTCCGCTCGGCCTTCACAGCCGCCTCGTAATCCTTCACCCACGTGTTGTAGGCGCTACGGGCGTTCTCCGACAGCTTCACCGCAGCCTTGTACTCGTCGATCGCCTCCTTCGCCTGACCTTGCGCCCACGTCACCGTGTCGGCGAACCGGGCGACCGTGCCAGCCGCCGAATCGAAGGCTGCCGCGGCGGCGAACCAGCGAGGTGCCTTCTCCTGGACAGAGTCCCGGAAGGCGTCAGCCGAGGCGCCCTTGATGCCGTCCGTGCCCAGCTTCTTCAGGCCCTCCCCGGTGCGGGTGAAGGCCGTGCTGAAATCACGCAGGTGTCCGGCGGTCGCACGCAGGCTGCTCTCGCTGCCGTGGACCAGCTGCTTGGGGTCTTCGGTCTGGCCGAGGTCGACCTCGCCGACATCGGCACCCAGACGGTTCGCCGCGGAGTTCGCCGTGTTGCGGACGGCATTGGCGCCCCCCTGCCAGCCCACGTCCTCCAGCGCATCAGCGGTCTTGCCACCGAGCCATTCGACGGCGTCCCCGGTGATGGCTGCGCCCTTCTCCAGCCAGTTACCGTCGCCCATCAGAACCTGCCCCCTCATCACCGTGCTGCTCACCGCTGTGAGCGGTGCCGTGCTGTCCTGGAACCTGCGGGTTGCGCATGTGGTCAAGCGTTTCGCGGTCCATGCCCTGCGCCTCGGCGACGTTCTCCAACAGGCCGCCGCCGATCCCCTCGTTGAGGACCCTGTGCTTGGTGTCCGCCCAAGTACGGTCGAAGTCCTCCCTGGCTTGGCGGGCCTGCTCCGGCGTCTCCCGCTTGAACGCGTGGTCCGAGAGGATCGCGTCCATGGATTTCTTCTCGACCTCGTCCTCCGAGGCGTGGGGGTTGCCGATACCGGCATTGACCAGCACCTTGAAGGTGCCGTTGCGGTACTGGTCCTCCTCCCAGACCGAGCCCGCCGCAATCCCCAGACGCTCGGCAAGCCCGCTCGTACTGATCACGAGGCTGGCCACCCCGAGGTCCCACCGCTCGCAGAAGCCCTCCAGGGCCGAGGCCACCGCCGGATGGCCGGCCTCAAAACCCGTCAGCGCGAGCCGGCTCATACCGGACCCGGCTACGGCCGAGGTGTCCGTGGCGAACTCCCGCAACTCCCCCACCGCCGCCCGCAGCCCGTCCTGGATGCTCCGCACGGCAACCGGATCCATCTCCAGGTCTTTGCCGTCGCCACCACTCACAATCCCCACCCCCAAGAGTTCGAAGGAGGTTATGCGAGACAACCGACAACGCCCTGGTTGCCGCAGGCAGGCATCTAGCCAGGTCAGCGGACAGACTTCGCCCCAGCCCTCCTTCGAGATCTCGCCCTCCGACGCGTACGCATTCTGCATGATGTCCTGGTACGCGCTCGGCTTTGCTCTTCCGACACGCACAGAATGAGACAGGTATGCGGATCCAGGGTGGGCCCCGAGCACTCCCCCAGCCGGTGTATCCGGCCGACAGGCCGGCGCTGTCCAGGGTGGTCCGCATGCACCGACGGTTGCGGCTTCGCCACGCTGCTTGCGCTGTCCGGTTCGCTGGCCGGCACGGTGTGGTGGGACGGCCGGGCCACCTGCGGCCGGATCGTCCCGATGTCCCTCGACCACGCGGCTGGGGCCCGGCCGGTCACGTTCGCCGAGTGGCTGGAGTACGGCTCCTGGGACCTGCTTCCGGACTGGGGCCGGCCCTTGCCGCACTAGCGCCCCGGCCCTCACGTGCTCCGCGTTCCTCGGGGAGTGGATCGGGATTCGCCGACCGTCAGCGTTTGCGGAGAAGTATGAGGAAGACCAGCACGGAACTTGCCGCGGCAGCCGCCCACGGACTGGGACCGCCGTCCCAGGTGAGCGCTGCGGCCGCGATCGTCAAGGCCGCGTTGAACCCGGCGACCGCCAACGCGGTTCCGCCTACGGGCCTGTCTTCCATGCACCTCACCTGCTCCGGATGATCACGGCTACGGTCAGGCACGACCATACGATCGACACAAAGCGCCCTCAAGGTGTTTCAGTAGCAAAGCATGTGGTTTCAGACATTGATGGGAGTGCGAGTCGGTACCGCCGCCTGCAGCGCCACCGGGCCTAGCCGGGCCTCCCCCGCGCGGGGGAGGCGGGGTGCATGCGTGCGGGCGATCCGACGCGGGGCGGGCTCGGACAGGCTGGTTGCGCGCGGGAGGCAGCGGGCCTCCGCCGTACCGGGACGGGCAGGGTGGGGGACGCCATGGCACAGGCAGCAGCGACAGGGGCGACGACCACCGCACCGCATGACCGGCGGGCCGGGTACACCGGGTACGTGGCCGCAGCGGCGGCCCTCGCGTACGCCGCCCCGCACTTCTGGTGGGGCGCAGGCGTCGGTGCCACCTTCCCCGGCGACTTCGCCGCGGCCCCGCACGGCACGTGGGAGGCGGCCGTCGGCTACTGGGGGATGGGCGGCGTCGCGGTCCTCGGCGCGGTCCTCGCCCTCGCCCTGGTCCGGCCGTGGGGCCGCCGACTGCCGCGCCGCCTGCTCGGGGTCCCCGCATCGCCTCGGCCGGCATGACCTTGTGGGGCTTCACCTACTTCGCCCTCCAGTACCTGCTCGCCGCCGAACGCGTCGTCTCGGCGCCGGCCTTCGCCGCCGAGGACGCCCACCCGGACGCAGTGTGGGGGCTCTTCTGGTACGGGCTGTTCCTGGTCTGGGGCATCGCCCTCGGCGCGGCGGCCCGGGGGCGCCTGCGCAACCGGTGAGCCGGAGCCGCGGTCAGGACGGCGGCAGGGTCACTCGACGACGTCGACCTCGTCCGGCTTGGGGAACGGCAGCATGCCCCAGCCCACGGGCCAGCCCTTCCACCGGCTTTCGCCGGGTTCGGCTTCGAGGATTCGCGGGACGCGCCATTCCCACCACCGGCGCGGGTCTTCGTCCCGGTCGGGCCAGGGAATCGTGGCCGCACGGAAGCGGGCGTCCAGTTCGTCGAGCTCGGACTGGCGAATCGTCTGCACGCGCGGGGGCAGCAGCCGCCAGACTCCGGCCAGCGCGGTCCGGCACCAGAGGTCGTTGTCGAGTTCCGGAGCGCACCACCCGTAGCCCTCTTCCACCTCCTCCACGAGGTCCTGCCAGGCCTCGAACAGCAAGTTGAGCGTCCATGGTCGTCCGTCGTTCTGAAGCCCGGCACCGCTGGAGACGGCTGCTCGCAGCGCCGCGTACTCCTCGACGGTCAAGGGCGTTTCGTCGGCAGGGGCAGGCGTTTGGCGGCTCATGCGCCGACTATCGCAGCGCCCCGGCCTGCCCGGCTACGCGACTTTCGTCGGGTCCACGGCGCGGGTGCAGGGTCCGCAGTGGCCGCCGCGGGTGGGGGCGCGGTAGGCCTTGCCGCAGGATTCGCAGCACTGGAGGGGGTGGATCACCCGGTCCGGACCCGGCGGGCGGATCGCCGGGCCGGCCGGGATCGCGGGCGGGATCAGCTCGCGGAGGCGGTGCGCGAGCAGGCCGTACGGGGAGTGGACCGGGGTCAGGGGGAGGCTGCGGGTCAGGGTGGCGCTGACCGCGCTCGGGGTGAGACCGCGTTCCAGCCAGGCGGCCACGGCCGGGGCCAGCCGGGCCACGTCCCGCTCCGACAACACCAACCGGGGATCCCGCAGCCGCAACCGGGCCAGCAGCGAACGCGCCTCCGCATCCGCCTCGGGGGGCGGGGCGACCTCCGGCCCAGGGAGCGGCTCCGGTTCCCTTTCCCCGGGCTCGGGGGTGGGGGGTTCCTCTTCGGTGGGCGTCGGGTGGCCGCCGCCGTCGCCGTCCGGCTCGGGGGGCTCCGGGGGCGGCTCGTCGTTCCGCTTCCTCGCCTCCGCCCTGAGTGCCGGGGGATTGTTGTACGACACGGTGTAGGTCACGACCCGGCCCGAGGGAAGCCGCTCCTGGTAGCGGCCCAGGTAGCCGTGCTGCTCCAGCTCGCGCAGGGCCGTGGCGATACGTACCTCGCCCTCGGGGAAGCGCGAGGCCAGAGCCTTGATGGTCACCGTGGCGCCGGGCGGCAACGACTGGATGTGCGTGCCCAGTCCGATCGCAGTGAGACTCAAGTCGCCATGCTGTGCAAGGTGGTTGCCGATGACGACGAACCTGGTGCGGTGGGCGCGGTTGATGTGTCGGATCCCCGACAATGCACGTGCAGGCGCGCTAAGCTGCTGGTCAGCCATGGGGAAGGTCCTGCTTCCTGCGTGGTCAGGCCCTCGCGGCGGGATGGCAGTCCCATGCGAGGGCCGATTGCGTTCGTGGGGTCTGTCGAGGCCGACTCTGCACCGCGGATCGGCAATTGCACCAGCAGGGTTGGCGCAATTCACCCGACCGGGTGAGAGGGGGAGGGGGGAGGTTGGGAAAGGTCATTTCCCCCGGTTGTTTATTCCTAGGTGTCGAGCGATACCGGAGTGTGGACCACCGGGTCGTGAAAACCTCGATCCGGCGAAATCGGACCACCCAGGTCCAATTCTGCCCACACCGTTTTCAGGGGTGCGGGGCCGTGATCCGTTCCCCAGCGAGCCGCCAGACTCGACACCAGGACGAGCCCGCGCCCCGACTCGTCTTCGGGTGACGGGACTTCGGCTACGGCCGGCGGCGCGACCTCGGCGCGGGTGTCCGACACCTCGATACGGAGCGTAGGCCCGGGATCGATGTGCAGGTGCAGCCGGAAGCTCCGCCCCTGGACCCTCCCGTGGGTGACCGCGTTCGCGGCGAGCTCTGCGACCACCTGCGCTGCCTCGGTGAACGGAAGCCGATGTTCCGTAAGTTGGTGCACCGTGAGCGCGCGAGCGAGGCGAGCGCCGCGCGGGGTTGCGGGGAGGGTGGCGTCGAGGGAGATTTCCTGATTCACGTGACTCAGCGTGGCCATCCGTGCGTAACCTGAACAGAGTCGAGGGCGCTGTGTACAGCGGTTGTCCAGGGCTGTCCCGTGCTGTCCTCCCGGTCAAATCGGAGGTGGAAGTGAACGCAGACGGTGCCGACGAATCGAGCTGGGAACTCGATCCGGAGGACGAATCCGGGGCGGTAATCGCCACGGTGGGACGCCAGTTGAAAATGTGGCGCGAGGCGGCAGGCCTCGATGCGGCTCAGTTCGGCAAGAGGATGGGTTACGGCCCGAACCTGATCTACAAGATCGAACGCGGCACCCGTATTCCCCGTCCCGAGTTCCTCGACAAGGCGGATGAGGTGCTGGAGGCGGGTGGGAAGATCGCGGCGATGAAGGTCGACGTGGAAAAGGCCCGCTATCCCAAAAAGGTCCGCGATCTGGCCAAGTTGGAGTCTCAGGCTGTCGAGATCGGTGCGTATGACAGTGGCGTCGTGTTGGGCTTGCTGCAGACCGAAGACTACGCGCGCGCCCTGTACGGGGTGAGGCGCCCTGCCTACTCGGAGGACGAGGTCGACCGGCTCGTCAACGCGCGACTGGCTCGCCAGAGCGTCATCCACCGGCACCCTGCACCGCTGCTGACGATTGTGCAGGAAGAGGCTGTTCTCCGGCGTCCCATCGGAGGCAAGATGGTGTTGCGCCGCCAACTGGAACACCTGCTCGCCGTTGGCAGTCTGCGGCACGTAGAGCTTCAGGTGATGCCCACCGCCGTAGAGGAACACGCTGGGCTCGCCGGGTCTCTCCGGCTGATGCGCCTGAACGACGGAACAACGGTCGGGCACAACGAAGTTCAGCTGGTCAGCCGCTTGATCACCGAGCCAAAAGAGGTGCAGATCCTGGACATGCGCTATGGCATGATCCGAGCACAGGCTCTGACGCCTCGCGAATCGCTCACGTTCATCGAGAAGGTACTAGGGGAGACATGAGCATCAAGCTGTCGGCCGAGGGCCTCTCCGCGCTGACGTGGACAAAGAGCAGCTACAGCACCAACGACGGGCCTGCGTGTGTCGAGATCGCCTGGACCAAGAGCAGCCACAGCACCACAGACGGCTCCGCGTATGTCGGAGCGGCCCACCTGCCCGGCACCATCCTCGTCCGCGACTCGAAGGTCCCCCACGGCGGCCGTCTGGCGCTGAGCCCCGCCGCCTGGGCCGGATTCGTGGCCGCCGCCGGTGCCTAGAGCATGGCTCTACCGGTGGAGTGTGAGGGCGGCCGTCAAGGCCGTGCGCCGGCTTCGGCGCCCGGACCCGGCGGCCTGGAAGACCATAGTCGGGAATGCCTGTGGTGATGCTGAGGGCGGCTGGGAGGCCCGGGACGTGCTCGTCCAGGCAGGACGGGCCGCGGCTCCGCATGCCGACCGGATAGCGGCTCGGCTCGACGAGCTGGTCCGCGACCCCCACGACCGCCTGATGGGCAAGCTGGCGTTTCCCCTCGCCAGCGTGGGCGACGTACGGGTGATGCCCGCGCTGCACCGCCTCGCGGTACGGGAACGGCTCTGGTGGGACCGGAGCAACGCCCCCGCGCTCGCGGCGCTTCCCGCGGTCGAGCTGCTGCCCCTGCTGCGGCGTGACCTGGGGGCGGATCCGGCCGCCGGGGGGAACGCCTGCGCCCTCGACGTCCTGGCCGCCTGGGGGCCTGCGGCGGCTCCGGCCCTGCCCGAGGTGCTGGCGTGCCTGGAGGGGCCGTACGCGTACGAGGCCGCCCGCGTCCTCGGCCGGATCGGGCAGCCGGCGGCAGCCGCCGCGGGCCGGCTGGCCGAGCTAGCCACCGGGGCGGTCCGGCCGCCCGGCCCGTACGGCCCGGATGCCCGGGGCTCCTGGCACGGGGTGCGGGTGGCCGCCTGGGCGCACTCCCGCGTGACCGGCGACGACTCCCTCGCCCTCCGCGTCTACGCGGCCGACATCGCCTCCGGCCTCGGCAGCCGCGTCCTGCCCTACCTGGCAGACTTCGGCCCGGCCGCCGCCCGGCACACCGGAGCCGTGCGGGCGCTCCTGGACTCGCCCGGCGCCTGGACCCGGGTGGCCGCCGCCCACGCCTGGTGGCGGATCACCGGCGATCCGGAGCCGGCGGTGCCGGTGCTGCTGGCGGCCGTCGACCCGGAGTGGGACGGGCACATCGCGTACCCGACGCCGCGCGCCGTCCGGCACCTCGGCGAGATCGGCGCCCCGGCCGCCGCCGCAGAGCCGGTACTGACCCGGCTGCTGGAGCGCGAGACACGGCTCGCCTACGCCTGGGAAAGACACCGGATCCTCGCCGACGACGCCTTCACCCGCACCCTCACCGGGGCCCTGGCCGGCATCGGGTCCCGCATCTCGGGATGACCGCCGACCGACCCGCTCGTCAGCCAGGTTGTCGCCAGGACGGGTCAGCGTAGAGCGGCGCGTTCGTCGACGTGGCGAGTAGGTGTGCCCAGGAACAGGTCGGTCGGGGCGGTCGGTGCCGGGCCGTGGGCGATGTTCAGCGTGTCGAGGCGGTAGGTCCAGTCGCCGCTGCACGTGCCCGCGAAGCGGTGGTTGACCTGCCAACGGAGCCATTCGCCGTGGGCGAGGCGAACTGCTGGAGGACGTCGCCACCTGCGTGGCATGCCGAACGGCGTGACGGTCAGCTGGACCCGGAGCAGGCCGTCGGCTTCGTGCAGGAGCACACCGGTGTCCGAGCCGGAGTCGGGTAGACCCTTCCGCGTTTCGAAGCGGGGCTGGAAATCATCGGCTTCGTGCATGACCACGTTGTGTACGAAGGGCGGCGCCACAGGCGGCAGGGGAAAGGCCGTGGGGGTCTTGTTCCTATGGGTGGCCGCCGGCCCGCCGCGGGACTGTTTGGTCCATGACGTGCGGACCCACTGCACCACCGTTTCCATGTGTCTGATCCTCCGATCCGACGGTGACCTGCTGCCACTGCGTTTGCGTGGTCCCGCAGGTACTCCGGCCGTCCCGCATCAGCACGTGTAACCGTGAGGGACCTGAAACAGTGCCACGAACCCCCACACCATCACCGCCGTGCCGGTCACCCCGCCGAGCAGTGCGACCGTCGGGCTCCGCCGCCCGACGTACCCGGCGACCACGCCCCACCACGTCACCGCGACCAGCGTGAGCAGCGCCCCGTAGAGGGCGAGGGCGAGGCCGTTGGCGGCCCCGTTCACGCCGGCGTCGCAGGCACGCCAGGCAGCGGAGAGCAGGACCGACCCGAGCACCCCCGTGCCGACCCCCGCCAGCGGCGCCACCACACAGCCCCACGCACCGGGCGCGGGCCGGTTCGCCTCCCGCTCCGCCTCCTCCAGTCGCTCCACCGCCCCCTCCGTCCTGTGCCGCAGCGGGCCCCGGTCAGGCCGTCGCCGTACTCGTCGTAGTGAGGGACGCCGATCCGGACGCGTACCGTTCCGGCTCGTCCAGGAAGCCTCGGACGTGTCCGCCGCCGGGCTGCGCACCGCGCTGGACCGGGTCCTTCTCCAGGGCCCGACGGACGATAACGGCTGGCCGGGGCCGGGCGGGCGCTGGTTGGATGCCGGGATGACCACTGAACTGCCCGACGGCTACGAGATTTCCACCGACCCCGCCCGGCTCGATGTCGGCCTGGTCCACCGCTGGCTCTCCGAGGACGCGTACTGGGCCCTCGGCCGCAGCCGCCAGAAGCAGGAGGACGCCATCGCGGGCTCCGTGAACTTCGGCGTCTACGACCAGGCCTCCGGGGCCCAGCTCGCGTACGCCCGCGTCGTCACCGACCGGGCCACCTTCGCCTGGCTCTGCGACGTCTACGTGGATCCCGGCGCCCGCGGCAAGGGGCTCGGCGGGGCGCTCGTCGAGGCGGTCAAGGAGCACCTGGAGCCGTACGGGCTGCGCCGGATCCTGCTCTCCACCGGCGACGCGCACGCCGTCTACGCCCGGGCCGGTTTCACCCCGCTGGACTCGCCGGAGAAGTGGATGGCGTTCGGCCGGCAGTAGGGCCGCCCGGACCTTCGGGCAATGGGGCGCCAATGATCGCCGTCGGCCGGGGCCAACCTTCGCCGAGGATGCGCAGGTGGTGCTAGGCGGCGATCCACCTGTCGTTCGTCGGCTGCGGCCGCCCGCCCTGCCTTCCTGCAGGGGAGAGCTTGCCCCAGGTGGCGGCGACGGCTTCATCGCCGGGGAGGACGGGGATGCCGGAGAGCCAGTCGGCGAGTTCCTGTCGGCGGCGGCTGCCCCAACTGCGGATCTCGGTCCACTGGGTCAGTTCGCCGAAGGTGACGAAGGTGATCAGGGGCTTGCGGCCGATCAGACGGGTGGCCAGCGGGCCGGTGAGCTTGCCCTTGTGGGTCAGGGACGCGACATCGGTGTCGAGGACGACGGGTTGCATGGCGGCGGCGCTCAAGCGACGTCGCATCGGCGCTCGGCGTGAATGAAGGCGAGCGGCCAGTAGTTCCTCGACCGTCAGCCGTGGCCGGAGCGGCGGATAGATCGGGTGCTCGGATTCCGCTGCACTCGTGGTGAGGACCTCCCCGCTGACACCGATCACTGCCTGCCGAGGGCCATGATGCGGCCGCTCGCACGCCCGCCGTGGTCGTCAGTGCAGGTCCACCTGGAAGCCGTGGCGGTGGTCGGCGGGGCAGGTGAAGACCCGCAGGTCGCCGTAGCGGCCGACGACCACGCCCGTCTCGGCGTCGCTGGCCGCCGTGAACAGCAGGGTCATGGTCGTGCCGCAGTCGGCGCACTCGAACACCGCGGGGTGGTTCAGGTGCCAGGTGGGCCAGCCGCCCAGCTTCCAGCCGCCGAGGCGGGTGATGGCGTCACCGCCGTCACCCAGCGCGCGGACCGACTCCGCCAGTCGCGGGCGGATCTCCTCGGGCAGCTCGTCCCGGAAGGGGAAGTCGGTCACGTACTCGGCGGTGAGGGTGCAGGCCCGGGGCAGGTAGCCGTCCTCGTCGAACCGCACCGGCGCCGGCGGGTCCGTGAGCCGGTCCGCCACGTCGGCGGCGCGCCGCCACCGGACCTCGACCACGGGGCTGCCCTCGCTCTGACGGGCCGGCGGATCCCAGTGCTCGTTGGGGCACCACAGCACCTGGAGCACGTCGATCCCGTCCGGCCACCAGGGCCCCGGTACGTCGCGCCGGAAGATCTGGGCGACCGGCACCATGGCCGTGGCGGGCCCGCCGTCGGGGTCGGGGTCGGTCTCGTCGGGCAGGGAGCACGTGGGCCACGGTTCGTCGGCCGGCCACAGCAGCGGACCGCCGAGCGAGCTGCTGCCACGGTCCGGCTGCCCGCGCTCCGGGTGCAGCAGTGCCGCGTCCCGCGCGTACGGGGCGAGCTCGGGCACGGCGGCGAGTACCGCCTCGGCCCGGGGTCGTCCGGGAGGGCGCGGCATCGTGCCCTCAGCTCCGAGGGGGCGGGGTGCGGAACCGGTTCAGCAGCGCGGCCGTCGCCGGATGCGGGCCCGTGAGGACGGGGTGCCGCGGCAGGCGGTGGGGGAGGCTGCCGTACCAGGAGAGGGACACCGCGTACCCGAAGGCGAGGCACAGCATGCCGCCGAGGGCGTCCAGCCAGAAGTGGTTGGCGGTGGCCACGATGACGACCAGCGTGGCCGTCGGGTAGAGCAGGCCCAGGATCCGGGCCCACGGCGCCGCCGCCACCGCCCAGATGATCAGCCCGCACCAGAGCGACCAGCCGATGTGCATGGACGGCATGGCGGCGTACTGGTTCGACATGTTCTTGAGGTTGCCCGAGGCCATCGAGCCCCAGGTGTGGTGGACCAGCACCGTGTCGATGAAGTTCTCGGTCTCCATCAGCCGCGGCGGCGCGAGCGGGAAGAAGTAGTAGCCGACCAGGGCCACGCCCGTGGTGGCGAAGAGGACGAAGCGGGCGGCTGCGTACCGCCCCGGATGACAGCGGTAGATCCAGGCGAGGACACCGAGGGTCACCACGAAGTGCAGCGTGGCGTAGTAGTAGTTCATGCCGACGATCAGCCACGTCACCGAGTTCACGGTGTGGTTGACGGTCTTCTCCACCGCGATGCCGAGGGTGTGTTCGATCTGCCACAGCCAATCGGCGTTCGCCAGGGCGACCGCCTTCTGCTCGGGCACGGCGTTGCGGATGAGCGAGTACGTCCAGTAGCTGACCGCGATGAGCAGGATCTCGAACCAGATCCGTGGCCGGCGCGGGGCCCGCAGGCGGGTGAGCAGCGTGTGCTGGTGTTCCGGACGGGGCTCGTCGTCGACCGCAGGGGGCGACGAGACGTCCGTCCTGGTTTCCAGTGTCTTCACGCTCGCTTCACCCATGGGACGAGAGTCTGCCAGATGCCTTCTCGCCTTCGATCATCCCTCGGGACTGTCCCGTCTGCAGCCGCTCAGCCTCGGGGATGACACGCCCCGGAAGGGCCCCGCCGGGGCGCCGTCCGGGGCGGACCGGCTACGAAGGCCCCCGGTGCTGCTCGGGACCGGACGCGGTGGACCCGCGGACGACCAGCTCGGGCAGGAAGACGAACTCGCTGTGCGGTGCCGGCGTGCCGCCGATCTCCTCCAGCAGCGTGCGGACGGCGGCCTGGCCCATGGCCTGCACGGGCTGCCGGATCGTGGTGAGCGGCGGGTCGGTGAACGCTATGAGCGGCGAGTCGTCGAAGCCGACCACCGAGACGTCCTGCGGTACGCGCCGCCCCTGCTGCCGGGCGGCCCGGATCGCGCCGAGCGCCATCATGTCGCTGGCGCAGACGATCGCCGTGCAGCCTCGCGCTATCAGCGCCGTGGCGGCGGCCTGCCCGCCCTCCAGGCTGTAGAGGGAGTGCTGGACGAGTTCCTCGACGGCGGCTTCGTCCAGGCCGAGCCGTTCCCTCATGCCGAGCCGGAAGCCCTCGATCTTGCGCAGCACCGGGACGAACCGCTTCGGGCCGACCGCCAGGCCGATCCGGGTGTGGCCGAGCGCGGTCAGATGGGTGACCGCGAGCTGCATCGCCGCCCGGTCGTCGGGGGAGACGAAGGGCGCCTGCACCTTGTCGGAAAAGCCGTTGATGAGGACGAAGGGGACGCCCTTGGCCCGCAGTTGTTCGTACCGGCCCATGTCGGCGGTGGTGTCGGCGTGCAGCCCGGAGACGAAGATGATCCCGGAGACCCCACGGTCGACGAGCATCTCGGTCAGCTCGTCCTCGGTGGAACCGCCGGGCGTCTGCGTCGCCAGTACGGGCGTGTAGCCCTGGCGGGTCAGTGCCTGGCCGATGACCTGGGCGAGCGCGGGGAAGATGGGATTGTCCAGCTCGGGGGTGATCAGCCCGACCAGTCCGGCGCTGCGCTGGCGCAGCTTCACCGGGCGCTCGTAACCGAGTACGTCGAGCGCGGCCAGCACGGATTCGCGGGTGCCTGCGGCCACACCGGGCTTGCCGTTGAGCACGCGGCTGACTGTGGCTTCGCTGACCCCCGCCTGGGCTGCGATGTCGGCAAGCCGTGCGGTCACAGGATTGGACTGTACCGGTCGCGGGCTACGAAGCCCACCAGGTGCACGAATCCGGGGGAAGACGGACGGTCCGCCCGTCCGTCTCGACGGGAGCGCTGGAGAGGACGGGACGGCCCGGAGAGGGCAGTTCGACCCGGTTCGTCCGACTGTTGAGGGTGCAGGCGAAACCGGGCCGGGTGAAGAGCAGTACGCCTTCGGGGGCGGACTGCCAGGTCAGCGGGCCCGCGTCCGGGCCGCCGAGGCCGGGTAGGGCGCGGCGCAGCTCCAGGGCGGCCCGGTACAGCTCCAGGGTGGAGTGCGGGTCCCCGGTCTGTGCGGTCACGGTCAGCGCGCCCCAGCCGCGGGGCTGCGGCAACCAACTGCTGCCGGACGGGCCGAAGCCGTACGGCGGCTCCTTCCCGGACCAGGGCAGCGGGATGCGGCAGCCGTCGCGCAGCCCGTCCTGTCCGGCGGTGCGGCGGAAGGCGGGGTCCTGACGGACCTCGTCGGGCAGGTCGGTGACTTCCGGCAGGCCGAGCTCCTCGCCCTGGTACAGGTACGCCGATCCGGGCAGCGCCAGCATCAGCAGGGCGGCGGCCCGCGCCCGGGCCAGACCGCGGCGGCCGTCGCCGTTGCCGTAGCGGGTGACGTGGCGTACGACGTCGTGGTTGGACAGCACCCAGGTCGTCGGGGCGCCGACCGCGGTCGTCGCGGCGAGCGACTCTTCGATCACGGTGCGCATCGCTGCGGCGTCCCAGGGGCAGTTCAGGAAGCGGAAGTTGAACGCCTGGTGCAGTTCGTCGGGCCGGACGTACAGGGCCAGCCGCTCCGAGGTCGGCGCCCAGGCCTCGGCGACACCGATGCGCGGGCCCTCGTACGAGTCCAGGAGACGGCGCCAGGAACGGTGGATCTCGTGGACGCCGTCCTGGTCGAAGAAGGGGAGCGGCTCGGTGCCGATCAAGGTGGCCTGGGCGCCGCGGCCGATGTCGGGCAGGCCGGGCGCCTTGACCATGCCGTGGGCGACGTCGATGCGGAAGCCGTCCACGCCGAGGTCGAGCCAGAAGCGCAGGACGGACGCGAACTCCTCCGCGACCTCGGGGTGCTCCCAGTTCAGGTCGGGCTGCTGGGGGGCGAAGAGGTGCAGGTACCAGTCGCCGTCCGGGGTGCGGGTCCAGGCGGGGCCGCCGAAGACGGACTCCCAGTCGTTCGGGGGTTCGGCGCCGTCCGCGCCGCGGCCGGGGCGGAAGTGGTAGCGGGCCCGGGCGGGGGCCCCCGGGCCGGTGGCGAGGGCCTCGCAGAACCAGGGGTGCCGGTCGGAGGTGTGGTTGGGGACGACGTCGACGATGACCCGCAGGCCCAGGGCGTGCGCGGCGCGGACCAGGTCGTCGGCGTCGGCCAGGTCGCCGAAGAGGGGGTCGACGGCCCGGTAGTCGGCGACGTCGTAGCCGCCGTCGGCCTGCGGGGAGACGTAGAACGGCGTCAGCCACACCGCGTCGACACCGAGCCGGGCCAGGTGCGGCAGGCGGGAGCGGACCCCGCGCAGGTCGCCGATGCCGTCGCCGTCGCTGTCCGCGAAGGAGCGGACGTACACCTGGTAGATGACGGCATCGCGCCACCAGCCGACGCGATCGTCGACAGCGCTTTCAGTGGCCTTGCTGGAAGCGCTTGCAAGCCCGGAGGCGGTCAGCTCATGGGTCATATCGGGCTCAACGCGCCCACATGCCCCCTGGTTGCGGGCTGCCGAAGCCCTCCTTGCAGGCCTGATGACCCGACGGAAATTCGAACGACCAGCAAGCGGCGGCAACCGTCAGGACACGCGGTTGTAACGATCGGGCCCGCTTGCAGAAAATTGCCGCAAGCTCTTTCGGCCGGCTTTCAGGCTTGTTACGTTCCCTGCAACTCGGGACCGCGAGGGAGCGGCCGGGATCATCGAAGGAGTTCATATGCGGCGTGGCATAGCGGCCACCGCGCTGGTCGCGACCCTGGCGCTCGCGGCGACGGCTTGCGGCGGTGACACCAAGGACGACAGCGGTACCCAGGCCGGTGGGGAGCTCTCCGGCACGGTGACGTGGTGGGACACCTCGAACGATGCCGAGAAGGCCACCTTCCAGAAGATCGCCGAGGGGTTCACCGCGAAGCACCCGAAGGTGACCGTCAAGTACGTCAACGTCCCGTACGGTGACGCGCAGAACAAGGTCAAGAACGCCTTCAGCAGCGGCTCCGAGGCCCCCGACGTGATCCGCGCCGACGTCGGCTGGGTCGCCGACTTCGCCTCGCTCGGCTACCTGGACCAGGTCCCGGCCGACACCGTCAAGAAGGTCGACGCCGAATTCCTGCCGCAGGCCGCGGCCAGCGGCAAGTACGAGGGCAAGACCTACGCGGTCCCGCAGGTCATCGACACCCTCGGCCTCTTCTACAACAAGAAGATGCTCGCCGACGCCGGCGTCCAGCCCCCCAAGAGCCTGGAGGAGCTGAAGACCGCCGCCGCCGCGATCAAGGAGAAGACCGGCAAGACCGGCCTGTACCTCCGCGGCGACGACTCCTACTGGTTCCTGCCGCTGATCTACGGCGAGGGCGGCGACCTGGTCGACGCGAAGAACAAGGCCGTCACGGTCGACAACGAGGCCGGCGTCAAGGCGTTCAAGGCCGCCCGTGACCTGGTCGCCTCCGGTGCAGCCGTCACCAACTCCACCGACGGCTACCAGAACATGCAGACCGCCTTCAAGACCGGCCAGGTCGCCATGATGATCAACGGCCCCTGGGCGATCAAGGACACCTACGCCGGCGAGCAGTTCGCGGACAAGGCCAACCTGGGCATCGCCCCGGTCCTGGCCGGCTCGGTCAAGGCGGGCGGCCCGCAGGGCGGCCACGACCTCGCCGTCTACGCCGGGTCGAAGAACCGCGCCGCCGCGCACGCCTTCGTCGAGTACCTGACCTCGCAGGAGGTCCAGGTCCAGTCCGCCAAGGAGCTCAGCCTGCTCCCGACCCGGACCGCCGCCTACGAGCACGCCGACGTCAAGTCCAACGACATGGTCCAGTTCTTCAAGCCGGCCGTGGACAAGGCCGTCGAGCGCGCCTGGATCCCGGAGAACGGCTCCCTCTTCGAGCCGCTGAAGGTCGAATACACCAAGGCCGTCACCGGGGCCTCGACCCCCGAGGACGCCGCCAAGGCCGCCGGCGCCGAGTTCCGCAAGATCCTCAAGGGCTGGAAGTAACGACGACCATGGCTGCCGACACCAGCCAGTCGGTGGCGAAG